>NZ_JUEE01000014.1:0-27583 GCF_000802135.1 Desulfosporosinus sp. BICA1-9 | reverse complement strand
CCGTTAGGCTACTATTAGGGCTCTCTGCCATATGCCGAGAACGGCACTTAGGCAGGTCACGTTTGACGCTCCATATAGTGTCTCCATACGTAGGTATCCGGTTGGTCTATACCCTGCTTACCGCAGGTGCGTCAATGGGCCTGCTTATACCCAATCCTTTTTATATTGGGGATACCCATTGATACCGGGGTTAATTCCGGCAGCGCCTCAAGCCACAGACCCGGATTCAGCCCATAGGCTTTACCATATATGGCCTGACTCGCCAGGCTACTCGACAGCAATTGCAGTCTAATCCTGACTTTACCGACATGCTGTTGTCCCCCAGAGGCTTTCGCATAAAGTTAGTCGGTTGTCTTACATCGCAATGCAGGAGCGATGATTTCTAGGAAATATATATGAAGCGCACAACGTGCGCACAAAGGGAGAGTATTGCTATGTCAACAAGTTTTGATAAAGACGACTATTTTAAAATTGATCCTGAATTTCATATTGTCGGGGATATGGAACATATAAACCATTTTCCAGGGGTACAGACCTGGTGGAAATCAATTGAGGGAGTAAAAAGACCAATGAGTGCTTTTATGCCAAAGGCGGCATGGCAGGGGATGGAACCTTGGGAAATAGAAAAACAGATTGATCCGGAAATGCTAGTGCTAATTTTAGACAAATACGGTATAGATATTGCGTGCCTGCTGCCTGAATCTATGATGGACACCACTGGATACACTTCCCGTTGGTGCTCAAACGGGGAAATGGCTAAGGTGGTTGATAAATATCCGGACCGATTTATCTATCATCCAAACTTGTCTCCCATAAAACATAAAGGAGTACAAAACACTATCTGGGAGATGGAATACTGGGTTAAGGAAAGGGGAGCAAAGATATTCAAGTTTTTTCCCTGTGAAGATACCTACATTAATGATCCGGAACTTTGGCCATTTTATGAGAAAGCACAAGAACTCGGCATTGTGCTATGTATCCACACTGGTTTTTGTTGGACTCCCCCAGGGAAGAGTAAGTACACTTTACCTATCATGCTTGATGATGTAGCAAGGGATTTCCCGGGACTAAAATTGGTCGCTTTCCACATGGGATATCCTTATTGTGATGATTTAAATATGGTTGCCATGGGACACCCCAATGTTTACCTTAGCCTGAGTTTACTCGTTCCCTGGGCTTTGGATGCTCCGCGAAAATTCGGCAAAATATTGGGAGAGGCCTTGCGTTTTGCCGGACCAGAACGAATCTTTTGGGGGACGGACTGTCCAGGGCTTAGCTTTGTAGCGAAATTTGCAGTCATGGGAATGCGTGAATATCAGTTCTCCAAGGAACTTCAAGAGGAATATGGCTATCCGGAAATTACCGATGAAATTCGTCGCATGATTTTTGGGGGTAACTTGGCGCGGCTATTGGGTATTGATCCTACTGTCAGAAGAGTCAAATAATATCTAGTAACGGATAAGGAGGGGGTCACATTGGATTTTAGTCTAAATGAAGATCAACTAATGCTAAGGGACAACATGCGAAAGTTTTGTAAGAAAGTACTTACTCCCGAATACGTAGCCTGGTTAGATGAAAACACAGATTTTGTACCTGACGATTTATGGCAGAAATTCTTAGACCTTGGATTCTTCGGAATATGTATTCCTGAGGAATACGGCGGAGCTGGTATGAGCTTTACCGACTTCGTTCTTGTCGGTGAAGAGATTGCGACAGCATCTTGGACGACTGCCATGTGTGTGATGGGCCCGGTAAGTTTCGGTTCACACATTATTATGCAAATGGGAACTAAAGAACAAAAAGATTTTTTCTTACCTAAGATTGTAAAGGGGGAACTCAAGTTTTCGCTGGCCATGACTGAACCTGGTGGTGGAACGGATATTATTAATGCTCTGAAATCCACAGCTGTTAAAAAGGGTGACAAATGGGTCATCAACGGACAGAAGGTTTTCATCACTGCGGGACATGTATCCGATTATCATTTGGTAGTTGCTTTAACAGACGACTCAAAAACCAATAAACGTCATAAATGTATATCCTGTTTTTTGGTGGATGCCAAAAATACACCGGGCATAACTGTTCGCTTAATTAAGAAGGTTGGCGGGCACGGCTGTGGAACGACCGAGATATTTTATGATAATGTTGAAATTCCTGAAAGCGCCTTACTGGGTGAACTGAATAATGGCTTTATGACTCTTCTAGAAGTAATGAATCCCGAGAGAATCGTTACAGCCCTTTTCTCTCTAGGTATTGCTAAAGCTGCCTATCAGGCTGCCCATCAATATTCTCTGGAAAGATACGCTTTTGGCAAACCTATTGGCCAGTTTATGGCTGTTCAACACTACTTAGCCGATATGATGATCGAAATTGAGAATGCTACGAATCTTATCTACAAATCTTGTTGGTTAATGGAACAGGAGTTACCCTACAACAAAGAAGCGGTAATGGCTAAGATTGTAGCGTGCAAGGCCTCAGAAATTGCTGCCATCAAGGGATCAGAAATTTTTGGCGGGTATGGTTTCTGTATGGAATATGAAATGCAGCGCCACTTTAGGGATTACAGACAAATGCAATTTTCCCCCATTAATGACGAAATGGCTAAAAACATGCTTGCAGGCTGGTCGGGCTTACCCAAGTCGTATTAAGAATTTATAAAAAAGGAGGTACACGTATGAGCAAAGGAGAGTTAGCAATTATCGGAAGTGGTGAAGTACCGTGCGGTTACTATCCCGACCGAAAAATGCTGGAAATAGCATCTTTGGTTGGCTACAAGGCAATCAAAGACGCAGGTATAAATAAAAACCAGATTGACGCAGTCATCGGTCAGATGGCGATACTGGATGGTGACTGGAATACCGAGGTTACCTTCGGGAGGCTACCTGAGGCCTTAGGCCTTAAGAATTGTAAAAACACCCAGCTAGTTTCCGGAGGTGGAGGTTCAAGCCATGCAGTGCGCAAAGCTGCAGCAGGACTGTTGTTAACCGGAGCAGCAGAAATGGTGCTTATCATTCACGCTCAGAAGTTTTCGGATTTTACACCGGGGCAGCAGGCGGAAGGCTTTGCCAAGGCTGGTTGCGACCCGGAATGGGAAATCCCCTACGGTATGAATTTCAACGCCTTGGGCGGTATGATTGCTGAGAGATATATGTACGAAACCGGTACTACCCCAGAGGAAATTGCGGCAGTGAGTGTATCACACCGCAAATGGGCTCAACTACAGGACAACGCTATGTTTAAGAAAGACCTAGCAATTGAACAGGTTCTCAAAGCTAAAATGGTGGCTACACCCTATACCACTTTAATGTGTAATGTACTGGCTGACGGGGGAAGTGCGTTTATTATGACTACAGCTGAGCGGGCGAAAAAGCTGGTACCCAAACCCGTGTACCTGTTGGGCGAGGGTTCCAGGTTCTCACACCGCAACCTGACCAAGTGTGCAGATTTGACCAGAATGGTGAATGAACCACCAGCTTTGGACGCTTACAAAATGGCTGGTCTTGGCCCCGAAGATATGGATATTGCTCAGGTTTACGGTGCATATCCAGCTAATATATTAATGTTTTTTGAAGCGATGGGATTTGCGAAACGGGGGGAAGGCGGAAAGGCTTTCCTAAGAGGAGATACTTGGCCGGGGGGCAGGATTCCAACCTGTACCAACAGTGAAGCCATGTCCTTTGGTCATACAGGTACCGGTGTAGGTACAGCTTTATTAGTAGAATCTGTTCGCCAGTTGCAGGGTAAGGCTGGCAGAGCTCAGGTACCTGGAGCACGTTTCCTTATTGAAAATTGTGGTGGCGGCGCTTGGATGGATACGCACATGGCGATACTTGGCAATGAAATTTCATAATGGAGGGAGGACAAAAGATGAGTTTAGATTACAATAAGCCACTACCAAAACCACAGAAGTGGAGTCAAGAATTCTGGAACGGAACTAAAATAAATAAGCTCCTTCTGAAAAAATGCAAAGAATGTGGACATTTAGATTTTCCGCCTTATATGTTCTGTACTGAATGTATGTCCCCGGAATCTGAATGGGTTGAATCTACTGGTAAAGGCATAATTTATTCCTTTTCCACCACCTATTTAGGAGCACCCCCGGCTTTTATTAAAGGCCAGCCTTATACATTGATCTTTGTTGATCTGGAAGAAGGAGTCCGTATACTCAGCAAAATCGTGGATTGCGAAGTGACAGATGTTAAAATCGGAATGAAAGTAGAGGCGGTATTTGATGCCGTAACCGAAGATACAACTCTTGTCATGTTCCGACCAGTAAAATAAGAGGGGGTAAGGTAAATGACAGAGTATAACCCCAATTTTAAATACCTAATTTATGAGAGAAAAGGGACAAATGGTGAGGCTCTTTGGCTGACCATGAATAATCCTTTAATGAAAAATGCGCTCAATGAACCCATGCAGCTGGAGTTGATTGAAGCGTTAGAACACACTTTAAACGATAATTCTATTCGTTGTGTGGTACTAACCGGATCGCCGGAAGGCGGTGCTTTCTGCGCTGGGGGAGACATTAGTCTGCTTAACAAATTGAACAACCTAGACGGATATGACTATTCATATCATCGCGGGAACCATATTCAGCATTTGTTTACTTATATGGAAAAACCGGTCATTGCAGCGGTTAATGGATATTGCTTGGCAGGTGGGTTGGAATTAGCCTTGTGTGCCGACTTCATTTATGCCTCGGAGAAAGCCTCTTTTGGATTGATGGAAATCAACTTGGGTGTTCTAGCGGGATGGGGCGGAATGACCCGACTTCCCAGAAAAATACCAGTTAACCGAGCTAAGGAAATGATTTACACAGCAGAACTGATTAAGCCTGATGAAGCATTGCGGATTGGTTTGGTAAATAAAGTATTTGCGCCCGATGAACTAATCCCTGCAGTCGAGAAAGCCATCGCAGCCATATTGTCCAAGCCTCCGCTAGCTGTTCGGGCGGCCAAGACGGTAATTAATGACGGAATCACTTGTGATAGCATTCAGGCTGCGCAGACGATCGAACGGGCTATGAATATGTGGTTGGTGAACACCGAGGATTTCAAAGAAGGTACTGCCAGCTTCCTGGAAAAGCGTAAACCGGAATTTAAAGGAAAATAATTGGGTAGGAAAAGTTAAATATTAGGGGAGTCAGGCAAAACAACGGGAACCCTGACCCCCTTAAATAACACATTTTCTAAGGCAGAGTATGCAAGGACCCAATGTATCGTTAATAAACCCATAAATCTCCAGAGTGGTTTAGGTAGGGAGTTGAAATAACAGATGGCAAAACTAGTTAGACTGGAAGAAGCAATTAGCAAGGTAGAGGATGGGATGACCCTAATGGTCGGAGGTTTTATTGGGTGCGGAGCCCCCGACCAACTCCTAGAAGAAGTTTGCCGGAAGGGAACCAAAGAGTTGACGCTCATCGCTAATGATACAGGCATTCTTGGGGATGCGATGTCTCAACTTATCGTTAAACGATGCGTAAGTAAGCTCATCGCAACCCACATTGGCACGAATAAAGAAACCGGAAAGCAAATGACTGCCGGTGAACTTGATGTAAAACTTGTCCCTCAGGGGACATTGGTCGAACAGATTCGAGCAGCAGGAGCAGGTTTAGGGGGAATCCTAACCCCAACAGGGATTGGAACGATTATAGAAGAAGGTAAGCAGAAACTAGTGATTAACGGAATAGAATATCTTCTGGAACTCCCCGTGCGAGCCAATGTGGCCTTGTTAAATGCCTTTAAAGCGGACAAGGCAGGAAATCTCGTATATCATCGTTCTGCCCGGAATTTTAATCCATTAATGGCCATGGCCGCAGATCTAGTTATAGCTCAAGTGAATCAGATCGTTGAAGTTGGGGAGATCGACCCGGATGAAGTCATAACCCCGGGTATTTTTATAGATTATTTGGTTCAGAAACAGCCTCAGGAGGTGTCCAAGGTTGGATAAGGAAGCGAGGATGGAGTGGCTTATAAAACGAGTGGCTAAAGAATTCAATGATGGAGATGTCGTAAATTTAGGAATTGGGATGCCAACTAAAGTAGCAAACGCTTTGCCAGAAGGAATAAAAATTATTCTTCAGTCTGAAAACGGCTTCATGGGGGTAGGCCCTGCCCCGGAAGCGGGAAAAGAAGATCCCGACACGGTTAATGCAGGAGGGCAATATGCAAGCATTTTACCGGGAGGATGCTGCTTTGACAGCGCCACGTCGTTTGCCATCATCCGGGGCGGTCATGTGGATGCTACGGTGCTCGGCGCCCTTCAAGTGGATGAAGAAGGGAATTTGGCCAACTGGATGGTTCCGGGCAAGCTCGTACCGGGCATGGGTGGGGCAATGGATCTGGTTGTGGGTGCGAAACGCGTTATTGTGGCCATGGAGCATATGGCCAAAAATGGTGGTTTTAAAGTATTGAAGAAGTGTACCTTGCCTTTGACGGCAGCAAAACAAGTCAATCTGATTATCACGGAAATGGGAGTCTTGGAAGTGACCTCTAAGGGTTTGGTTCTTAAGGAGATGGCCCCGGGCGTAACCTTCGAGGAAGTACAAGCCTGTACGGAGGCTTCTCTGATCACACCAGAAAAGATTGCAGTATGACTATGTATGACAATTATCTAATTTTAGAAAATAAACTATTATTATTTAGCAAAGAAGGAGATAATTTTGCATTCATCAATATTTCATGAAGAATACAAACGGAAGTTAAGGTCACTGGAAGATGCCGCCAAGCTAATTCAATCTGGAGACAAGATAGTGTCAAATCAATGTGCCAGCGAACCGGTAGGTTTATTAAATGCCATCGGTAAACGGGCAGAAGCAGGAGAATTTAACGATGTTGAGTACATTGGGTTTGGGCCTACATTATCGATAGATTGGATAAAACCCGAAGTTTATCCCCACTTAAGGGTAAATTCAGCTTTTATTCTTTCTCCTAAAGTGAGAGAGGCCGTAAATAAAGGATACGCAAATTTTATTCCAAACAATGCACATAATCTTCCTAAAACTATAACTAACTACATGTTAAAAAACCTTCCGCCAGGGAAGGCCAAAGTTATATCCAGTTCCGCACCAATGGACAAAAATGGGTATTTCTGTACAGCCACTGCACCCTTGTATTTTCATGAGCCAGCGCAGATGCAAAATACGATGGTGATCATGGAAGTTAACGAGAATCAGCCCTGGGTATTTGGGGATAACTTCATACACATATCGCAGGTTGATTATGTTGTAGAAAGTACCCAACCATTATTTTCGATACCTCCGGTGACAGATGGCTCGGCAGAGGATATTGCCATAGCTGATTTATTATTAGAAATGATTGAGGATGGGTCTACAATACAGTTGGGCATTGGTGGGATGCCTAATATACTAGGCAAACTTCTGGCCAATAAGCATGATTTAGGGGCCCATACGGAGATGCTGGGAGATGCCTATAAATACCTATGGGAATTAGGCGTCCTAAATGGGAAAAAGAAAACCTTGAGTCGCGGTAAAATATGTGCCTGTTTTGCTATGGGGTCAGTGGAAACGTATAAGTGGATGCACGAGAATCCGGCGGTGGAGATGCACGGCCAGGCTTGGACCAATAATCCATATATAATAGCTCAAAATAATAAAGTAATATCCATAAATCAAGCCATTGAAGTAGATCTAACTGGTCAGGTTGCTTCAGAAAGCATTGGCCCGAGGATACATAGTGGTACAGGTGGTCAGTTGGATTTCACTAGGGGAGCACAGCTATCGTCTGGGGGGAAAGGCTTTATCTGCCTTCGCTCGGCAGCCGACACTAAGAGTGGCAGAATTTCAAAGGTTGTTCCGTTGTTAAAACACGGTTCTGCGGTAACGACTCCCCGCCAGGACGTAAATTACGTCGTAACTGAATACGGGGTTGCCCAACTTCAAGGGAAGAGTATGAGAGAGCGTGCACAAGAGTTAATAAGTATTGCTCATCCTGATTTTAGAGCCGAACTCCGCGAAGAGGCGAGAATACTTAATTTGTTTTAAGCTTGCATTTGTGGTCTTTGCTTAATAGTTTCTGCCACTTCCAACTTTGGGAGGAGGATTAATATGACGTCTAACATAAATGGCCAAGAAAAAAGTCTTTGGCAGAAATTTATCGAAGGAGAGCCTATTGACACTTCAAAATTAAAGCCAGAAGTTTTAGATTCATGGCAAAGGTGTAAAGGCAAAGTTAATCCTCGCAAGGGAAAAAACTACGATATATGGTCTGCTAAGGATGTAGAACGAATCAAGCTAAAATACAGAGAATTGATAGAGATTGCTGTTCCAGCCATGGATAACTTTTATAATTTCGTCAAAGGTTCGGGCTTTTCAATAACACTAGAGGCAGTCGAGAATAATGATCATTTTGTACTTGAAGCAATTGGTGATCCTTCGGCATTAGCGATGCATGAAACAAGCAGGGCAGTTCAGGGAAGCAATTGGTCAGAAGCTGTGATGGGAACCAGTGCCTCCGCTATAGCTGTCTATCATGATCGACCTTTTCAGGTTCATCCTGATGAGCACTGGTGCGTGTGTCTCAAACACTGCACTACCTCATCAGCCCCTATACATGATCCAGATACTCAGGCAATAATTGGCACGTTAACTGTGGCTGCTAGTTATATCAAGGTCCAATCTCATACTTTAGGGATGGTAGTAGCTGCGGTTGACTCTATCGAGAAACAACTGGCAGTCCACCGCCTAGCCAAGAAGTCCGAGATTGCAAATCACTTTAAAACTGTAGTTATGGAATGTTTTTCCGACGGATTAATTGCTATAGATGAATTCAACTCGGTCATACATGTAAACCAAAAGGCTTTAGATATTTTAGGCTTTAAACAAAATCCTATTGGTCAAAATATCTTCGGCGTTTTGAATCGAAACTTTGGAATGATTAATCGGTACAGAGACCTTGCAGGGGTTATTAATTCCCAAGAAAGTGTTATGGATCGGTTTGTGAACATCCAAAACTCTGGGGGAATTATCAGATGTGTAGTTTCGACACGTTTTTTAGAATCAAACGGGGAGCTTCTCGGTAAAGTCCTGATTATTCAGCAGATGTCTCGAGCTGCAAAGTTCGTTACCAGTGCCTTGGGAAATTATGCCCGCTTTACTTTTTCCGATCTCATTGGACAAGAGCAAAAATTTCTTGACTGTATTAAGATCGGTATAAAAGTAGCTAAAACTTATTCAAATGTTTTAGTTTTGGGAGAAAGCGGAACTGGTAAGGAATTGTTCGCCCAAGCAATCCATAATGCAAGCTCGCGGAAAGATCAACCTTTCTTTGCCATTAATTGTGCTGCTATTCCACGAGACTTGTTAGGTAGTGAACTTTTCGGATATGTGGAAGGCGCCTTTACCGGGGCCAAAAAAGGAGGCAGTCCTGGAAAATTTGAACTGGCTGATGGAGGCACCATTTTTCTCGATGAGATTGGGGAAATGCCCTTAGACATGCAGACATCCCTCTTGCGTGTTCTTGAGGAGAAGGCAGTCAGCCGGGTCGGGGATAAAGGTGCCATTCCTGTAGATGTACGTGTCATTGTGGCTACGAATAGGGATCTAGAAAAAGAGGTAGAAATAGGAGAATTTCGTGCAGATTTGTACTACCGCATTAACGTTGTAAGCATTGAACTTCCGCCCCTACGAGATAGAAAAGGGGATATCTCTTTATTAATAGCTCACTTTGTCAAAAAAATGGCTGAACGAATGGAGACGAAAATAGACAGTATCGCACCAGATGTATATCGGAACTGTGCACTGTATGATTGGCCAGGGAATGTACGCGAGTTGCAGAACATAATAGAAAGGGCAGTGACTATGGTAGAGGGAAATACAATAAGTTCGCAATTATTCCCGGAAAGATTGGCTAAATTATCAATTGATTTTCCTCATAATTCAGAGGCGTGCAAACTTAGAGATTTTAGGAAGACGTTAGAGCATGACGCTATTCAAGCGTGCATTGAAACATGTGGAGGAAATATGACCCAGGTGGCTAAAGAGCTAGGTATTTCTCGTGCTACACTTTATCGTAAATTCAAACAAAACAATACCTCTTTAAATCATTAAACTCCAGGTTTTTTTAAAAAATAGTCCCATAAATATTAGTCTGAATTCGCATAAATTTGTTAATTCGGACTTGCCTATTATATTTCTATAAGAGTAACCCATTCACTTAATAATATTTTTCCTTTCCTATATAAATACCATAGTTAAATATCTGGATTTATTTATTCAGCCCCGGTCAATTTAATATGCTGCATGAATCTCGTCTTGGCACTGCTGCTATGAGGCGATATCGAGGAGAGTCTAACGCCTTTTTTTGTAAGGTTAGCAATACATTCCTTACGATAAGCATCGTCATGTTCAGGGTAAATCTTAGATTCCACGACAGAATTCTGTTAAGATGTCAAAATGCTCGCCCAAGGAATAGCCTTTTTCCCACGGTATTCAGGGCAGTACCATTGATGATTCGGCTGATATCCCCGATTTTCCATTTCTTTGAGAACTAGACAATGATAGTCTACAAGATTTTTCACACTGTGAGTAAATACATAATCAACGGTGGAATGTTTTCTTCCCCACCCCATTCCGCGCAAGGCGCAGCATTCCCGATGTTGTCCGAGTAGTTGAGCGCGCGGTAATAACGGAAGAAGATCTTGATGCCATAGCCGCATTTCTTTAGTTTCCATTCCTTTCCCTAAGCAAGCTCGAAGATTTTTTTACGTTGATCTGATCAAAAGCCCTCAAATTATTAGTTAGCTCTATAGAGGATCTAAAAAATAATAGAAACGAGTAACACTACAAAAAAGGTCAAAATTGACGCTCATATATGACCTTTAAAAGGTTCTTATGTAAACGATTTAAAGGCAATAAATAGAATAAAAGGCTTAGAATCAGAATTATATATTTGAAAATACTGAATATAAACAATAATCCGTCTGGCATGAATTTTGCATTAATAATATGAAATGAGATTAAATTTTGGCAGGCAGCAGGTGATTAGGGTTATTAATTACTGTAAAAACATTTATTTATAAAGAAGTAAAGACTTCAACTTTTAAATTAAGGAGAATAGCAATGAATCTTGAACAAGCACTAATAATTGCTCCATTTATTAAAGATTTCTATGACGAGGATGTCACTGTTATTATCTCTGGTCTTGAAAAGATAATACTTGCTATTAACAACAAAAATCTGAATTTAGGCGTACAGAAAGGTGATCTTACCCACGAAAAAACAATTACCTTTCGGTGTTTGAGGGAAAAGAAAAGACTTGTAGCTCGAATGCCAATCGAGAAGTCACAGTTCGGCATGTCATATATAGCAATATCTAACCCTCTCTGGAATAATGACGACTTGGAAGGCGCAATAACCGTGGTAATATCTGATACACGGTATGATGATTTGAAGAAAGCTGGTACAGATTTATCAAAACTAGTCATCAGTAGTTATACTACGTCTGAGGAACTCTCTGCTACGGGTGAGGAGCTGGCAGCCACGGCAAGGAGTATGGAAATCAGCACTTCTGTTGCTAAGACTAGGATTGAGAAGATAAATAGAATATCTCAAGATATTCGTCGGATATCTGCAGAAACCGGTATTTTGGGACTGAATGCATCTATCGAAGCTGCAAGAGCTGGCAACAATGGGAGAGGGTTTGCAGTGGTTGCCGATGAAGTAAGAAAGTTGTCTGAGGGTGCTAAACTGTCCGCCTTAGCTATATCTTCGGATATAGCGGAGGTTAATGATACAGTTAGCAGTTTAATAGAGTACATTAAGCAGTTGGCATTCGTCAGTGAGAATCAAGCCACAGATATAGTAAATCTTACAAAAACACTGAGCGAAATATCTAAGATGGCAGAGGAGCTAGTATCCCATGGAGATATTTTAATGAACTAGATGTCTTAATTTGCAAATATTTAAAAAAATTAACCAGAATAAGGTATATAAATCAATCATAAACCAGGTTATCCTTTAGCTACCCTCTCCCACGCGAGGGTTTTCTTTGTTATGAAATAATTAATCTCAACAAAGTTTCAACAGGACTCTATTTATTTAACTAAGGTAAATTGCTTAAATTATCTAATCATTCAGTATTTTGTGAACAATACTCTTGTGCTACAACCGTTCAAACAGTACAATCAATATAACGTTATGACCTATTTAACCATCTATGGTCATATATGACATAGAGTATCGTTGAAAATAACGTTTAAAGATAGGACTTAATCCGATTTCTAATTAATTTGGCAGTATCTACAAAGGAGTGGATTCAATGGGACTAGGAGAAGAAACCATTAGCCAAGAACTTCTTGAACAGCTTAAAAGACGAAATGCCGAATTAGAGAAACAGAATCGGGACTATTTAGGGATGCTTGAAAATTCTTATGATGGTCTGCTTATAGCAGATGGGGAAAGTAAAATTATATATATTAATCCCTCGATTGAACGAATTATGGGACTAAAGTACCCAGATTCAATTGGTCGAACAACAAGAGATCTGACTGATGAGGGAATAACTAACGCCAGTGCGACGTTGAAAGTTCTTGAATCCGGCGTGAAAGAAACGGCGGTGATAAATACTATTCTTGGTAAGACTGCCCTAAGTACTGGTGTTCCATGTTACGATAGTAACGGGAAAATCCATAGGGTATATTGTAACGTTCGGGATATAACAGATTTAAATCAATTGAAAAACAAATACCTGCAATCTCAAGCCCTTGCCTCAAAGTATTTAGCAGAACTGAATCAACTTAAAAAAGACAATAACATGGAGATCATCGCCCAGAGCGAAGAAATGCGCAAAGTTATTGATTTAGCATATAGAGTAGCTTATGTTGACAGTACGGTACTTTTACTAGGCGAGTCTGGGGTCGGAAAAGACTTAGTTGCTAATATAATTCATAAAGCAAGCCCACGTAATGAAGCTGGTTTATTTTTAAAAATTAATTGCGGGGCTATTCCAGAGAATCTTTTGGAATCTGAGTTATTCGGATATGAAACAGGAGCATTTACTGGAGCTAACAAAGAAGGTAAAGCGGGATATTTTGAATTTGTAAATAAAGGTACGCTTTTTTTAGATGAAATAGGAGATTTACCTAAGAACTTGCAAGTTAAACTCTTGAATGTTATTCAGGATCAACGAGTAACCAGGCTGGGAGGAGTTAAGCCAAAAGAAATTGATGTGCGGATATTAGCTGCGACTAATAAAAACCTTGAGGAAATGGTCAGGCAAGGACTTTTCCGGGAAGATTTATTTTATCGCTTAAATGTTTTGCCAATCACGATTCCCCCCTTGCGTGAGAGAAGAGATGACATTCTTTTAATTATTCAACATTACGCTGAACATTTCAATAAGAAATATAATTTCAACGTAAAATTCAGCAAAGAAGCGATTGAAACTTTGTCTAAATATGATTGGCCGGGTAATGTCCGAGAACTGGCCAATTTAGTTGAGCGCTTGATCATTATTGCCCAAGAAAAGGTTATAACTCCTAAACACATCCCTCCTAAATTTCATAAAACAACATGTGAACCTCTATCACTAGACTATAATTATCAAGGGAAGACCCTTAACGAAGCAATGGAAGAATTCGAAAATAGATTTATCGATCAAATGATTACGCGCTGCGGGAGCAGGGAAGAAGCAGCAGTACAGCTGGATATCAGTCTATCTAGTCTAACAAGAAGGATCAGAAGACTAAAAAGGTCAAAATTGACGTTCATAAATGGTTAATAATGAGTACTTAGACCAATACTAAATCCTCGGTAAATCGAATAAACGGCGTAGAATCACGCCTTAAAGAAATTGAATATTATAAAATCTGATTGGCATGAATATTGCAACTATTTAGACTATAAAGACAATAGCTCTTTGAGAAAGAAATTGTCGGGATCAAAAAGGTCCAAGTGAGGGGGATTTTGTTTTGTATTTAAAGTTTCAAGACCAATATAATCAGAAGCTAAAGTCACTGGAAGATATTGCGAAGCTGATTCAATCTGGAGACAAGATTGTAGCAAATCAATTCGTCAGCGAACCGATAGGGATATTAAATGCCATCGGTAAACGGGCTGAAGCAGGAGAATTTGACGATGTTGAGGTCCTTGGGCTTGGGCCTACATTATCGACGGATTGGATAAAACCCGAAATTTATCCCCACTTAAGGGCAAGTTCTGTGTTCATTCTTTCTCCAATATTGAGAGAAGCTGTAAGGAAGGGATACGCTAATTTTATTCCAGATAGTGTAAGCGGTAATGCTGCTGTTTTTATCGACAGGATTAAAGACCTTCCGCCTGGAAAGGCCAAGGTAATATCCGCTTCAGCTCCAATGGATAAAAATGGGTATTTCTGTACTGCAACTGCACCCCTCTACTTTCATGAGGTGGCGAAACAGGATAATACTATGGTAATCATGGAAGTTAATGAGAATCAGCCTTATGTTTTTGGTGATAACTTCATACACATATCGCAGGTCGATGGTATTGTAGAAAGTAACCGACCATTATATACGATACCTGTCGCTAAAGAAGGCTCTGTAGAAGATATCGCCATTGCTGATTTATTATTAGAAAGGATTGAGGATGGATCTACTATACAGTTAGGTATTGGAGGGATGCCTAATCTACTAGGCACACTCCTGGCAAATAAGCATGATTTAGGAGCTCATACGGAGATGCTGGGTGATGCTTATAAATATCTATGGGAATTAGGCGTCCTAAACGGGAAAAAGAAAACCTTGAGTAGACACAAAATATGTGCATGTTTTGCTCTAGGATCAGCAGAAACCTATAAGTGGATGCACGAGAATCCTGCGGTGGAGATGCACAGCACAACTTGGACCAATAATTGTTCTGTAATAGGTCAAAATCATAAATTGATCGCCATAAATCAAGCGATTGAAGTGGATCTCACAGGTCAGGTGGCTTCAGAAAGCATTGGTCCGAGGCAACATAGCGGTACAGGTGGTCAGTTGGATTTCGTCCGGGGAGCACAGCTTTCACCTGGAGGAAAAGCCTTTATATGCCTGCACTCAGCTGCCAATACTTCTAAGAAAGGCCGGCTGTCTAAAATTGTACCGTTATTAAACCATGGAACTGCGGTTTCTGTTCCCCGCCAGGACGTTGATTACGTCGTAACTGAATACGGTGTTGCCAAACTTAAAGGGAAGACTATGAGAGAGCGAGCTCAAGAGTTAATTAGTATTGCTCATCCAGATTTTAGAGCCGAACTCCGCGAAGAAGCTAAAAAACTTACCTTATTTTAAGATTGACGATATAGGTCCTTTAGCTGCAGTGGCACGGATGGTACATTAGGATTTAGAGACATTACAAGTGTCTCTTTTTTCGTTGTAATCGTAAATCTTAAAGAAATGAGGCATTAATATTTATGTCTTAGCCTGCTTTTGCAGGCTTTTTGGTTATTATATCAATGGAATGAGTTTTATTGCAGGTATTAAGATATTAATTGTAGAAATAATTAAATGGCTATGTTGGAAAATAAGTTGTTACTCCCTAAAGAATTCAGACCGTTTATGATAAGCTTACTAAAAATATTCTAAGCAACAACGAGGGGGAATGGTCTAGTTAATGAGTTAATGGAAGTATCAGTTAGAATGAATCGTGTAATAATCCATAGAGATTGTTTCTTCTAAAGGAGATCGAGTGATGAATATTCAGATTTTCGGTTTAAAGAAATGTTTTGCCACAAAAAAAGCAGAACGTTATTTTAAAGAACGGAACATTAACTATCAATTTGTAGATTTGACAATGCTTGGCTTGAGCAAAGGAGAATTGCAAAGTGTAAAGGCTGCTGTAGGATTAAAGAATCTGGTTAATAATGAGACTAAGGATTACAAGCGCTTAAACATGGATCGCATTATTTCTACTAGTGGCAAGGAAGAAATGCTCTTGAATAATCCTAGTCTTTATAAAACCCCTATCGTACGCAATGGAAAACAGGCAACGGTAGGATATGAACCATCTATCTGGGAATCTTGGGAATAGTGATACTTAGCTTTCTTGAAAGGAGTGAGACGTACGGAAAGCAAGGAGAAGTTAACGATTGTAAAAGAATCAGACGATATTTTTAAGGATATTTTATCTCCTCTGAAAGAAAGGGGGGCGATACCGTACGTATATTTTTACCGTATTATTGGTTGCGATGACGAGAGACAGTATCAACTTGAGGTTATTAGGTTAGATGAAAGACTGAGATCAATGGGTAATTATTATTGTTTTGACAAAACAATCCCACTGACTACAGACCGATCATTAATTGAAAGAGCTAAAAAACTGTTTGAACCTCTTCCGTTAAAGGACTATAGTAATGGGGCGCTTCTAAATGTCTTAGAAACACAGGGCTACTTTTCATTAACCTCAGATAATCAAGTTCATCTAAAAATTAAAAAAGCCTTTGGACACATGCTAAATCTATTTATCACGAATGAGGGACCGGTTAATCTAAGTATAATGCTCAATTTTAGCACTAAAATTTTGCTGTGGTTTGGGAACTATGGTAAACTCATCAATAAAAAATCACTCTATAACCCTAAAATTGTTTATTGGGGAAGTCCTACTAAACACGAAACTTATTTCCTGATTCTAATGTCCCTAGTCGGCTTTGATGTCCTTGTGCTAAATACTTCGTTTAAAGATTTATTTGAGACTATAGATTACAAAAACGAATATTGCTTATTAATGAGAAAATCGAAAGACCTTCCAATAGGAGCCTTTCCCTCAAAAAAATCTCTGGAAAAGCCTAAAACTATTATGCCCACACCTAGGCAAGAGAAGATCAAAGGCGACACGCAAATACAACACAAGAATCCGTTGGATAGCTTGAGTAACGATCCTATTATTGTGGTCAAATTGAAGAAAACCGCTTCGATCTTAGAGGATAGTTTAGTGCCCTTGAACCAACGAAGTGGTTTTGTAGGGGAGCCCTATCCAATAGTTCCGGCCTATTTTGTTCGTTATATTGGAGTGCCCAGTACTACGGATGATTGGCAGGCGGAGTATTATAATTCTCTTTACAATCTTGATAAAGGCTTGCAAAAATTCCAGTATCTAAAGTTTCTTGAGAGTATTCCAGCACCCACAGCTGAGGAGAGTGCCTTGATACCCCAGAGACTTTTTAACGATTCTGCTCAGGACTGGCAGGAGGTTGTCGATAAGATTCTCCAGGCCAAGATTCTTCCACAAACCTATGGAGAGCTTCTAAATAACACGATATTGAACTCGTTTGTGGATATTGTTAAGCTTTTTGTAGAAAAGAATAGTAACGTCAATAGTTCCATTGTCTTAAATTTCTCGTTAAAGATTGTTAGTTGGTTGAACCGATACCTACCGAGTCTCTTTACCCAAGGGAAGCGGAGTAATCCTTTCCGTGTCGAAGGATCTAATCTACATAATCCCAAAATCCTTTTCTATGGTCCGATTAAAGCTCACGAAATATTTCTGCTTTCTGCTTTCCATAGGATAGGGTGTGACGTTCTGTTTATTCACTCTGAGCCATCGGGAGATAAACCATTTCAACGCTTCGATCAAGGCGATGTTTTAACTTATCCGATCAAAAATAATCATAATTTATCCTTCGCTGCCTTTCCAGAACACGAGCAATTGATTCGCAAAAGCACCGTTGCCTATAATGCTTCGAAAGAAATTGAGGAAGTAATCTATGGTGAAGAAGTGGGTCTTTTTAAACCATGGCAATTTGAAAACTACCAAACTCAACCGATAACTCTTAAAACCACCTATGACGAACTTAAAATACTCTGGCGAGAACCTACAAAACTTCGTCCAGAGTTTAAAATACAGAATAGGAAGGTTTATGTTCCCAATATATTTGCCAAGATCAATGGAGTTAGCGAGGATATTAATGATTATTGGCAAGGCCTCAAAGCGCTTGCCGAGGCTCCTAATACAAAAATTATTCAGGATGTCCCCTTCACTAAAATAAGCTATACCAAGCAGGAACTTTACCAAGCAAACTATTTACTGAATAAGGACGGATTTTTAGATGTGTCCAAAGTCCTGAAAGATCGGCATTACAAGTTGAGTTATCTCAAAGAACCTTTGCAACATTTCCTGATGGTTAAAATCAATGAACTAATTAGCTCGGGAATGTTTTTAACAACGGTTGATGAGAAATTTAAGCTAACCATCATCATGACAATCTTAACAATGGATGAATCCTTTATTAAGCTCATCCAAGGTTTTGATTATCCTCAAGAGATACCTAAAGTGATACTCTATGATCATGTTAAGGAATCCTTCAATGAAAATGACTGCATCTTACTTGCCTATTTTAACCTAATCGGTCTCGACGTTGTTATTTTTACGCCAACGAGCTACAGAAACATTGAACAGCATATCAAGCCAACTCTTTTGGATGTTCATCAGCTTCCTTTAGTGAAATACGACCTTGCTCTGCCACCTTTAAGTAGCATTTCAGCGCCATCAACTCCTAAACCTGGACTTTTATCTCGATTTTTCAACCTTCGCTAGCACATAAATATTCAAGAAAAGGGGATTTGAAATGGAAATTCAAGGCTTTACAACCATGTTAACAGAGGATAAAAGCTTAATGCCGGTACCTGTACCAGAGTTTGATCTAGAGAAACAGAAACATGAAGTTATGGTTAGAGTCCAAGAAAGCCCTGAGGTTCGCAGTATTGTACGACAAATTAATATTGAAGATGTTAGCTCAATCATGACCTTTGGTAAGAACTCTGCAGAAGAGGTTGCTCGTTTTTCAGACGCCATCCTTCATTCAATGCAATCGACAAAGGTTGAGGATTCAGGCGAACTATTGCTTCAACTGAATAAGATCATGGAGAAGTTTGATATCAAAGATTTCGAAGAAAAGTCACCAGGCTTTCTAGAGAAGCTTTTCTCTAAAGCAAAGAATTCAGTGGATGCCCTCTTTAAAAAATATAACTCAATGGGTGATGAAGTTGATAAAGTATTTGTGACGCTGAAACAATATGAAGCAGAAATTAATATTGCCAATAAACACTTAGCGGATATGTTTGATAGAAACACAGAGTATTACGAGCAGTTAGGGCAATATATTTACGCTGGTCAAGTGGTACTTGCAGAACTTAAGAATAATGTCATCCCTGCTGCTCAGGCTAAGGCTAATCAGACGGGTGACAGACTTGACCAACAAAACGTCAATAACTTAATGCAGGTTCAAGATATTATGGAACAAAGAATTTATGATTTACAACTTGCTGAAAATGTTGCTGTACAAAGTATGCCAACCATCAAGGCCATTGAATATGGCAATTATAACTTGGTTCGCAAGATCAATTCTGCGTTTGTAATTACCATGCCAATCTTTAAGCAATGCCTGGTTCAGGCCATCATGTTAAAGCGTCAATCAGTGCAGGCCAAAGCGATGAGCGCGTTAGATGAAAAGACAAATGAACTGCTACTTCGTAATGCTGAGAATACCGCTTTACAATCAAAGATGGTGGCTAAACTAGCTTCAGGAAGTTCGGTGAGTATAGAAACTTTAGAAAAATCCTGGCAGACCATCGTAAAGGGTATTGAGGAAACAAAAGCGATTCAGGAGGAAATGAGACAAAAACGTTTAGATGGAACCAAGAGATTAGAGATCCTGAAACAAGATTTTGTGAATCGTGGAATCGTAAGGTAATTACAATTTCAAAAGGGAACATAACCGAAACTGAGATAATTCAAGAAAGTGGTTCGCTATCCAAAAACAGGAGCCTTTCACACACTTCAAAAGAGGTGGTGGGAGGCTCTTGTAATTTGAAAACATCCAAAAATATTTGGGAAAATCTAGAAGATATATTGCGAAAGCTAGTCTGGGATAGTTGATTACTAGGAGTCATAATCTAAGATTGCTAATCAATAATTACCGGTATTTAACAATTCCTTCGATGGAGTAGAAATCTCAAATTGACGATTTGATACTAAAGGAGTAAAATACTTCGTGAGCGAAACATTCGGCTTCGAAATATATGCGTAAGGATGTGAACTCAGATTCCTACTTACAAGAAGTAGGAGTCTTGAAAGTTGATAAACGTAGACGGAATACTTTAATTAAGGAGCAACAAATGGAAACTATCAATGAAAGTGCAAAAGTCGCAAATCTTTTTCAGGAAGTAATGATCCTTTTTAAACAGAGCATGAGTAAAGTCTTTGAAGATTCAGGGATCACTGCACCACAAGGAATGGTGCTAAGAATATTAAGTAAGGAAACTAAGATCAAAATAACCGAACTAAGTAGTAAGCTGAGCTTACCGAATAGTACTGTCTCAGGAATTGTGGATCGGCTAGAAAAGCAAGGAATGGTGGAACGGGAACGTAGTGAAAAGGACAGAAGGATTGTTTATGTAAAAATGTCTCCAAACTTTAAGGAGATGCATCAACACTTTCATAAAAATCTGCAGCTAAATATTAAAGATGTTATGAATAAAGGAACCCCTGAGGATCTAGAAATAATATTTGAAGGCTTGAGTACACTCAAGAAGCTTTTAAGGGACAAGGATGATAGTAAATGTTGATAAATAATACCTTCAAAAGGACAAGGACGGGAGATGATCTTTATGCTAAAATTGTTTCGTTTCATGAAACCGTATACTGCTCACATTGCTGTAGTTATCGGGCTTCTATTTGTCCAAGTACTTTCTGATCTATATCTTCCTACCTTGATGGCAGATATTGTTGACTATGGGATCGTAAATAAAGATGTTCCTTATATTATAAAAATAGGTGGTCTCATGTTAATCATTGCTGCAGGAGGAACCGTTTGTGCAATTATTGCATCTTATCTATCCTCAAAAACTGCAGTCGGTTTTGGGAAAATTGTGCGAGAAAAAATCTTCAACAAAGTCGAAAGTTTTTCCTTACAGGAGTTTGACAAATTAGGAACTGCCACGCTTATTACCAGAACGACTAATGATGTAACTCAGGTTCAACAAGTATCCATTTTGATCCTTAGTATGATGGTCACGGCGCCTTTAATGAGTATCGGTGGAATTGTGATGGCACTGCAACAGGATAAATCATTAGCTTGGGTGCTTGTCGTAGTCATTCCTGTACTATTTGGAATTATTGGGATTACGTTGTTTAGAGGAATGCCATTATTTAAAGTTATGCAGGAAAAACTTGATCGATTAAATCTGGTTTTACGTGAAAATCTTACCGGCATTCGAGTTATACGTGCTTTCAATCGCATTGACAAAGAAAAAGTACGGTTTGATCATGCCAACCAAGACATTATGGACAATGCCATAAAAATAAATGTGATTATGGCTGTCTTAATGCCAATGATGATGTTGATTATGAATCTGACAACAGTAGCCTTAGTTTGGTTTGGTGCCATTAGAATAGACTTAGGAGATATGCAGATGGGCTCACTTCTGGCATTTATTCAATATGCGACCCAAATCTTATTCTCATTATTAATGCTCGTTATGTTATTTATTATGATCCCACGTGCCCAGGTTTCCGCAGTCAGAATCAATGAAGTACTGGATACAAATCTGGATATTAAGGATCCTCAAGAGCCAAGATCTGTAAACAGTGAAAGAGGGCTAGTAGAATTTAAAGATGTTTCCTTCCGATACCCAGGTGCTGATCAACCTGCCGTTAGTAATATTAGTTTTAGTGCCAAAGCAGGCGAGGTGACGGCTATTATTGGGGGGACAGGCTCTGGTAAATCTACCTTAATTCATTTATTGACGCGTTTCTATGATGTTGAACATGGGAGTGTTTTAGTGGATGGGATTGATGTACGAGACATGAGGCAGCAAGATTTGCGAGCTAAGATAGGTTTTGTTCCTCAAAAAACTTTTCTTTTTACAGGGACTATTGCAGAAAATATTAAATACGGCAAAGAAGAGGCTACTTTAGAAGAGATTAAACATGCTGCACAGGTAGCACAAGCTACTGAATTTATCCTAGGCATGGAAGCTGGCTTTGATCACAATATTGCTCAGGGAGGAACTAATATTTCTGGCGGACAAAAGCAACGTCTCTCCATTGCTCGGGCTCTGGTGAGAAAACCCAAAATCTATCTTTTTGACGATAGTTTCTCTGCACTGGATTTTAAAACGGATGCGAGGCTACGAGCTGCGCTCAAACCTGAAATCGCCAAGGCTACGGTTTTCATCGTTGCTCAGAGTGTCTCAACCGTGAGAGATGCAGATCGAATCATCGTTTTAGATGACGGACAAATTACAGGAATTGGAACCCATAAAGAACTGTTAAAAACTTGTATGGTCTATCGTGAGATTGTAGCTTCACAGCTTGCAGAGGAGGAAGTCGGGTGAGTGAAGAACGTAAGATTGATAAAACGGATAAGGGTTTTCCTGGCGGGAGATCTGGGGGGCCTATGGGATCCCTGGGGAAACCTGTAGAAAAAGCTAAAAACTTTAAAAAGACACTTTTCAGGCTGCTTAATTATTTAAAGCCGCAAAGAACGAAATTCATGATCGTATTTATTTTTGCAATTCTAAGCACAATTTTTAGTATTTTAGGCCCTAAGATTATGGGTAAAGGGATCACAAAAATCGCGGAGGGCTTCGGTGCCAAAATGATCGCCCAACAGATGCATAAGCCCGTTCCAAAATTGGATTTCGAATATATAGGACAGATCGTCCTAATCCTGATCGGGTTATATCTGATCAGTGCCGCTTTTAGCTATCTGCAGCAATATATTATGGCTGGTGTAGCCCAAAAAACTGTTTATACTATGCGTAAGGAAGTCGATGAGAAGCTTTCACGCTTACCGCTTAAGTTTTATGATGCCAGGACCCATGGCGAAATTTTGAGCCGTGTCACAAATGATGTTGATAATATTTCAACCACTCTTCAGCAAAGTCTCACTCAACTCATTACATCAATTGTGACGATTGTAGGGGTTGTCGTGATGATGTTATCCATTAGCTCATTATTAACCTTGATTGTAATATTAACTCTTCCCCTTTATTTGGTTGTAACAATTATGATCGCCAAACGTTCTCAAAAACACTTTGCCAATCAACAAAAATCCCTTGGAGACCTTAATGGGCATGTTGAAGAAATGTTTGCTGGTCACAAACTTGTTAAGGCCTTTGGGCGTGAAGAGGAATCAATCAAAACCTTTAATTCAATCAATGATCAACTCTATACGGCAGGCTATAAAGCTCAGTTTATTTCAGGTATAATAATGCCTTTAATGAGATTGGTCAGTAATCTTGGTTATGTAATTATCTGTGTCGTTGGTGGTGTTTTTGCCACAAGAGGCACAATAACTATAGGAGATATACTAGCTTTTATACAATATTCGAGGCAATTTACGATGCCGATTGTTCAGACGGCTAATATCGCGAATATTATTCAATCGACAATTGCTTCAGCTGAACGTGTCTTTGAACTTTTAGATGAGAGTGAAGAAGTATCAGATGATTTTGATGCGAAAGTAATAGCCTTTCCTAAGGGCAATGTTAGATTTGAAAACGTAGATTTCAGCTATAAAGAAGAAGAACCTTTGATTAAAGGCATGAGTATTGACGTTAAACAAGGAAACACCCTTGCTATTGTAGGGCCAACGGGTGCTGGTAAAACCACACTTGTCAATCTATTAATGCGTTTCTATGAAATAAGTGCTGGAAAAATCACGATTGATGGAGTGGATATTCGAGAGATTAAACGTGGTGCCCTACGCAGTATGTTCGGCATGGTACTTCAAGATACTTGGCTCTTTAATGGAACTGTGATGGAAAATATCGCTTACGGTCGTGAAGGGGCTAGGTCAGAAGAGGTTATGCGAGCGACAAAAGCTGCTCATGCTGATCATTTTATTAAGACACTGCCGGATGGCTATCAAACATTATTGAATGAGGAAGCTTCAAATATTTCTCAAGGTCAAAAACAACTTCTGACCATCGCTCGTGCCATCCTAGCCGATCCTGCCATCTTAATTCTTGACGAGGCTACCAGTAGCGTTGACTCAAGAACGGAAGTGTTTATCCAAAAAGCGATGACTGAATTGATGAGAGGTAGAACAAGCTTTGTCATCGCCCATCGACTTTCCACGATTAGAGAGGCAGACTTAATTTTGGTTATGAATCAAGGTAGTATTGTGGAGATGGGTAATCATAACCAACTTCTTGCCCAGAATGGTTTCTATGCAGACCTGTATAACAGTCAGTTTAAGGGTGCAAATTTGGGAATCGAAGTAGGCTAAATGGGTAAATCATGGAAAATCCTATTGCCTTTAAATTTATTCTGCGCTATACTTGATTCATGATTGTTGGTACACCATTAATGTCTACACCAATAATGGTGTACCAACAAAGAGTATACGAGGTGTGATCATGGACGAGACCAATCTTAGCTGTAGCCCTTCGAAGTATGTCTGTTACAAACTTAGTCGAGTCATGAGAAAGGTCAATCGGTATTACGAGAGTAGTTTTTCTCATTACGGAATTACTCCGGCACAATTCTATGTAATGAGTGTGGTGTGGGAAAAAGATGGGGTTAAATTCAAGGACTTAGCCAAAAGTTTAGAAATGGATGGATCTACCCTTACCTCCATCTTGGATCGTCTGGAACGCCAGGATTTAGTAGAAAGGAGGGACGACCCAGAAGATAGACGCTCACTTTTAGTCTTTCTTAAGGATAAGGCTAAACAAAATATCTTGGAAATTACCTGTCTGGCTGAAACGTTGAATCAAGAAATTAAAGAACGATTTACTGAGGAAGAATTTGCTACTTTTGAAAAAGTTCTCGAAAAACTGTCCTTGGATTAATTTTTTTCATTTATTACTGTTCGAATATTCCGATATATCTACATATTTACATTTTACATATCAAGTATGATCGAGAACTAAAGTTGATCTTTAGTTGAACGAGTTCACTGGACTGCTTTTTGGTATTAAGAAACTACTAATTAGGAGGTTTGTGATAATGTCTATGCTTTTTTCTCCTGCAAAAATAGGTACACTCCAACTTCGCAATCGTCTGGTGATGACGCCTATGCATTTAGGATATAGCCCTCAAGGTGAAGTAAATGACAAACTGATTGAGTTTTATCGTGCCCGAGCCCGTGGTGGGGTCGGCCTTATTGTATTTGGCGGGTGTGGTATTGACCGGATTGGAAACGGCCCTGGGATGACTCAACTAGATGACGATTACTTCATTCCCGGTCTGAGACGTTTAGTGGAGGCTGTTCACGCCGAAGGTGCGAAAATCGTGCCTCAGCTTTATCAAGCCGGCAGGTACGCTCACTCTGTTCTTACCGGCCAGCCTTCGGTAGCTCCCTCCCCAATTTCTTCCAGGTTGACAAGGCAAACTCCGGAAGAGCTTACGCAGGAAAAAATTAACCAAGTGATAGATTCCTTCGCTAAGGCTGCTAAAAGAGCACAAGCATCAGGGTTTGATGGGGTTGAGATTCTTGCCAGTGCGGGATATCTGATTTCCCAATTTCTTTCCCCGGTCACCAATCAACGCTCCGATCGTTATGGTGGAGACCTCCAGGCCCGCATGACTTTCGGGCTTGAAGTGGTAGAGGCAGTACGTGCCGCAGTTGGACCTGATTTCCCTATCATAGTTCGAGTTGCGGGGAATGATTTTGTGCCTGGCAGTCACACAAATACTGAATCACGAGCTTTTTGTCAAGCGCTTGAGAAAAAGGGCGTAAACGCTCTCAATGTGACAGGCGGTTGGCATGAAACCCAAGTCCCTCAGCTTACCATGAATGTTCCTCCTGGAGCTTATGCCTACCTAGCTCAGGGTATTAAACAAGCGGTCTCAATTCCTGTCTTCGCCTGTAACCGGATTAACACTCCTGAATTGGCAGAGGAAATTCTGCAGGAAGGTAAAGCAGACTTTATTGGCATGGCCCGACCCCTGCTTGCAGACCCAGAGCTACCCAAAAAAGCCATGAGTGGAGCTTCGGATAGAATTCGCCCCTGTATCGGATGTAATCAAGGCTGTTTAGACTATGTTTTTCAACTTAAACCCGTAAGTTGTTTGGTCAATGCTGAGGCAGGCCGAGAAGCTGAATTGGCAGAATTAGCGTTAAAAAATCCACCAGCTCAAAATCAACAGATTCTTGTGATTGGGGCAGGTGCTGCCGGATTGGAGTTTGCACGTGTTGCGACGCTAAAAGGACATAAGGTCACGATTTGGGAAGAAAGTGATAAGACAGGTGGACAATTAGCATTAGCTGCAGCCCCTCCTGGTCGTCAAGATTTCTTATATTTTGGAACCTACTTAGCAAATATCTGCCAAGATTTAGGGGTGATTATTCAGTATAACGTTAAGGCGACCCCTGAAAAGATTCTATCCGCCGTCCAGAACGGAGAATTTACTAGGGTTGTAATTGCAACGGGTGCTCGCCCCATTACTCCGCTTATCAAAATCGAACCAGGAACCCAGGTTTTGCAGGCTTGGGATGTTTTGTTAGGTCGCCAAATAACCGGTCAAAATGTCATAATTGTTGGTGGGGGAGCTGTCGGAGTTGATACCGCACTCTTGCTAGCGGAATCAGGTACTATAGATAATCAAACTTTGCGATTCCTTCTCTTGCAGCAGGCTGAAACAGACCAAGAAATCTATCGTTTGGCAACTCAGGGAAGCAAAAAAATTACTGTTTTAGAGATGGGCAAAGGAATCGGACGAGACATCGGGCCCAGTACCCGCTGGTCCATGTTGGCAGATTTGAAACGTTACAGGGTTAACTGTCTCGAAGATAACAAAGTCCTTGAAATTCGGGCGGACGGTGTACTCGTGGAAAACGCTGGAGAACAAAGGGTCATACCGGCAGATACCGTTATCTTAGCAGTAGGTTCCTGTTCCCAAAATGAACTGTACACAGCTCTGCAAGGGAAGATCGAGTCGTTGAGTATCATTGGGGATGCTGCTAAACCACGCAAAGTTCTCGATGCTATCCATGAAGCCTATGCTGAGGGAATCAAATAGCGTGGTTCGAGGCACGAAGTTTAAGGTCCGATGTCAGAGCGAATACAGCTAATAAGGCAAGGCGCGAAGTTTGAAGTTCAAAAATCTTAGAGGATAGCTATTATTCGAGGTGCGAAGTCCGATGTTTAAGGTCCGAGGTTCGAAAGAGTACAACATAAGTAGGGAGGAAAACAATCCCTAATCTAAAATCGAACCACGATCTTCGTATGTCGAGCTTCGATTAAGAGGGGGGTAAACAACAATTAAGAAATTCTTATGAAACTATATAGAACCCTACTATTTCTTAGTAGAGTTCTCAAGGATGGTAACGATTAAATTGTTTAAGGAACGATTCTGTTCTTTGGCAAGTTCTTCCAGTTTCTTCTTTAGAGCCTTTGGTATGGTTATATTGGTTCTCGTATTATCAGCACTAATGGTCATTATCATTCACCTCTAGGTAATTATAGCAATGAAATACAGTGTTGTAAAGGTGGTGCCGCTATGGTATAGTTTCCTTGGAGGTGATATCAAGTGATCCTCGGAAAGAAAGTTAGACTCAAGCCCACAGAAGCACAGGAACAGCAGTTGTGGAAGTCGGCTGGAACTGCAAGGTGGGCATACAATTGGGCATTAGACAGACAAGAGAAGAACTATGCTAGTGGTGGA
>NZ_JUEE01000013.1:0-11996 GCF_000802135.1 Desulfosporosinus sp. BICA1-9 | reverse complement strand
ACTTCAGTGGCCAAGTTATGAATGACATAAAGAGCGGCTCCTAGACCAAAGATCAGTCCAAAAAGCGTCAGGTATCGAGTGATTAGGCTAAATTGCCTACTCTGGGCAAAGACCGGATGAACCTGCTCGTCTGCCCAAGCTATAGCAATTAGTTTTCCCTGCTGCATTACCGGCATTAAATATTCAAAGGTTTGGTTTCCAAGTGACCCGGTGATACGAGAAAGTGGTTTTTTTGTAGCATTAACAGCGACTAGACCTGAGGAAGCTTCGTCTAAAATTCGATACTCTCTCGCTTTGATTTCTTCGGGTGTTTGAGGCCTGTATTGGTGGAGAAAACCATTTACAAAAAGGTCTTTTGTTTCAGGAATGTAAAGACCCAGGCGTACTCCAGGGTTTGCATCTGCCAATGGTTTAGCAATTATATCAAAGGCATTTGCAATTATGCTTGTATCCATAAGAGCGAGGGAGGTGTTGGATTCTACATTTGCACGGTCCAGAACTTCTGTTAATCCTTGAACTGTGGCGTTAACCATGGTACCCAAGCGCTCTTCCTTTGTTTTTAAAAGCATTTCATCTTTGGCACCAGAAAAAAAGATGTCATACATCATCACTAGAATGGGGATTAATAAGATGGCAGAAACAGTGATCATTATTTGAGAAGCGAAGGATTTATTTTTCAGAATTCTTAACAGGCCAACGCCTCCTCTGCATGAATTCAGGCAATTCATTTCCAGTTGTTCAAAATCAAACAAAGCCTAATGCCTGTTATAAAGAACACAAGTTGTAGACTTAAAAGTTGCTTATGGTAAATCTGGGCTCAAGGAATTTAGTTTCCCGCAGATTGAGATGTCTGAAAACATACAAAGCATAACAGAAAAAGTGGTAAAATGGCTGGCATGATAATTGCATAAATAACTACATAAGTGATACTCAGAAAATAAAGGTAAGTATTGCTTCAATATCTCATAAATGTAAGAACCAACATCTTCATGGGTCTCATATTAAACAATAGGAGAGATAACTTAATTTAAGGAGGGGGTAATTCTTATGAAGACTACTCAATTCATCGAATGGGTTCAAGAAGTGTTTGATTCATGCAATATCCACAATGAGATGGAAACGAGCAAGCTTATTGTGGAAGTGATGAGAAAATTCCACTCTCGAAACAAGGAAAAAATCCAAGATCCAGTAACAGTCAGTGCAATTCTACGGTAGAAGGTAAACCAACACTAACATTATAACATTATTCCGTCTATATCAAATCAATAAATCAATCGCATAGTATTCTGATGGAACTAAGCATTCGTTCTTTACACGTTTAAAGTGGATTTAGCATCGAAAGGTGGGATTTGTTTGTCCAGCTTAGTACTTAATAATGATTTAACGTTTGTTGATAGAATGAATAAAGAATCCGGAGATAGATCTTGTCCGATTTGGCTACTAGTTAATCCCAAATATCCTGCTGATATTTACGATATTTGGTCTCTCATAATGTATGAGATTCAGGACCAGGTATATCGTAAACTCCATGCCAGAATTAATAGTAAAAATATTTTCATAATGAATACGATTAGCGATATTGGAAGAGTTCCTGATGCTTCAAGTGAAGCACAGGTAGCTCAAGAAATTGCATTCTTAAGGGAAAGTGTCCTCGAACATCAACCCAAACTTCTAATTACTTTCGGTACCATTACAAATGAGTTTGTTAGGCGCGTCTTCGTTCAAAGGCCTGAGAATGGGCCTAAGTATTGGAGTACTAGTAACATAGCAGATGAATTTGAACGATCTATTGCGAACTTTGATATAAACCAAACAAATTGGATTCCTTTAGTTTGTCGAGTAACGAAGAAAACTAAGAGCCTTAAAGATTGGGAAGACATCGAAAATTACTATCATGATATTGCAATCAAGATTGCCGAAAAGATAATTGAAAACAAGGATGGTCTTAAAATATGGATTTGATAAGCGACAATTAGAAGAGATTGCAATGGAGAAAGGACGATAAATATGGGTGCTTGGAAATTCATTTGGGGGTTCTTGGTTTTCTTCGGTTATTGGCTCTGGCATTGTGATGAAGAAACCTTAGACAAAGCGCTAAATTGACGTAATGTCATCATTTCACCCCAAAGCAACTGGTTCAAAAAGTCTGGGCGCCTATGAGCGACCGAGGCGCCCTCGGTCCTTTTATTGTTCTTGTTCATTGGACGCTTCCCGTCAATTCTTTGATAAGTACGCCTTCTTCTCTGTCTTCGTTTGACAATCCATTTTCCCTCGTGCTTGAAATCAGACAATCGACTTCTAGCTGTTTGAAAACAAACAAGGGGGAATCTTCCCCTTATACAAGGCAAAGATTCAAATTAGTGGAATATCCCCATTGGATTGCAGGCGGTTAAAAGTACCATATTTCACGAACTAAATCCTCTCAAACTTTAAAACTTGATCGAGTTTAGCTAATAGGTTAAACAAAATTTGTTTGGGGGTATAATGATGAGCATCATTAAATTTATCCCGATTTTAGATACCTTAATCAATTATGACAGAAATAACCTTCGCTTTGATCTAATTGCTGCCCTAACGGTTGCAGTCGTCGCGTTACCACAAACCATGGCTTATGCTATGATTGCAGGTGTTCACCCCGCTTACGGCTTATATTCAGGTATTGTGCTAACCATTCTCGCTTCATCATTTGGTAGTTCCAACCAGTTAGCAACTGGCCCCACCAATGCTATCTGTCTCTTGATTGCTTCTTATATGATACCCTTTGCAGGGAATGATAACTTCTATGCTAACTTGTTTCTTTTAATCTTTTTAATTGGCTGCACTTAGAGGTGACCTTCATGATATACCTCCCTTTGAAATAATTAGCCAATCGTAACCAATTTCGTGGTTTTTCCTACAACTTGATTTGGTACTTTTGTGCCCTATACAGAAGCGCCGATCGAGTAAGGCCTAGCAATTGAGCCGCTTTAGTTTGATTCCCAGTACTTTTCTCAAGAGCCTTAAGAATCAGCTCTCTTTCGACCGCATCAAAGGAGATCCCCTTGTCTGGGAAATTAAGAATCAACCCACGATCGGCCGCATTTTTACTGTTTTCAAGTTTTTGTATTTCCTTTGGTAAATGCTGTACTTTGATATCATTTCCCTGAGAGAGAATAACAGACCTTTCAATCACGTTCTGTAACTCTCGGATATTCCCAGGCCACTCGTAATTCATCAGTAACCCCAAGGCTGCAGGAGAGATCATTTGTTCCTGAGAGGGGTTAAATTTTTGCAGAAAGTGCATCACCAATAAGGGGATATCTTCAGTTCTTAATCTTAAGGGGGGAATGTGAATCGGCAAAACATTTAATCGGTAGTAGAGATCCTCACGAAAAGTCCCTTTTTTAATACAATCCATCGGATCTCGATTAGTAGCTGCAATAATCCTTACATCAATTTTGATACTTTCTGTACCTCCTACCCTTTCAAACTGCCTTTCCTGAAGAACTCGCAGCAGCTTTACTTGCATAGACAGTGGCATTTCAGTGACCTCGTCAAGGAAAAGTGTTCCTTTATCAGCCAATTCAAAACGACCCGTTTTTCGAACCACAGCACCTGTGAAGGCACCCTTCTCATGGCCAAACAACTCGCTTTCCAGTAATGACTCCGGTAGTGCAGCACAGTTAATAGGCACATAGGATTTTTCACGTCGATAGCTTAGGTTGTGAATCGACAGCGCCGCAACCTCTTTGCCTGTCCCGCTTTCCCCGGTAATTAATACCGTGGCATTACTGTCAGCTACCCTTTCGACTAGTGTATTAACTTCTTGAATCGCCGAACTGTTGCCTAAAATTCGGCCGTGTTTTTTGTTTAGTTCTGAGCGTAGAAAAACAACTTCTTCCCGTAAACGACTAACCTTTAAGGCCTGTTTTACGACTATCTTGAGCTCATCAAGATCAAATGGTTTGGTAATATAGTCAATTGCCCCCAGTTTCATGGCTTCGATGGCAGTGTCAATTGACCCATGGGCAGTTATCATAATGACCGGAAGCTTCGGAATAAGCTCTTTAGCCTTAACCAATACGTCTAACCCATCCATTTCAGGCATTTTGAGATCAAGAATAACCAAGGAAGGTGTTTCATTCTGGATTAGTTCTAGGCCTTCTTTCCCCCCGGTGGCAGTTATCACCTGATATCCTTCCTGACGGAGGCCTTTCTCGAGAGCCCAACACAGATGCTCTTCATCATCAATGATAAGAATCTTATTCAATAAAAACACTTCCTTCGCTTAACGGAAAGTGAGTTACCACCATTCATTCGTTAAGGGCTCTGCGCTTTCAGCATTAGTAATCCTCAGACGGTTAGTACTCGATTCACTTAATCCAAATATCTAGCTGATCCCTGTTTTCAATAATCTTTTCCGCAATGTTAGTCCCAACGTGTTGAAAATAAGTCTCACTGTCAGTCGGAGATAAAATATTACGGGTTTCTATGAATTTATCACTGGCAATGACTCGACGCAGTAAGGGAATCCTGTTTGTTTGATTTATATCAAAGTCATCAATAGATTTCTCGAACTCATTTTTCAAAATAGAAGTGCTCCAAGCCTTAGGTCCTTTTTCCGGTTTAATTTCGAAGACGCGCCTTGCAAATTCAAAAGGAAAAGCACCAAAAGAGATCAGCATTTTTGGCTTGTGTTCTTGAACAATTGCCCTGTAATATTCAATTTCTTTGGCAACTTCCTTACCCCACCAATTTAAGGTATTCGGAACTATTCCGCCATCGACTACGGCGCTCCTAATATAAATATTTGTAGTATCTATCCTGGTTTGAAAATCCCTAAATACTCTGTCCTGGATCTCATCTAACACAGGTCTCCAAATATCATAGCGAACTGCAGGGTATTTTGGGTTTATTAACAGCCAGATTGGATAGTTTCTATCTCCTAATTCCCTCTTCATATTGTCCCCAATAAATTGATTGTTATTGAAAGTTAAGCGGGACATATCGTAACCCACCTTTCTTTTATTGTAAGGTCACATCTAAGCTCGGTTTTAAGACTACGATCAAATTTCTTAGCGGTCTTTAAAGACAGCTTTATAATTTTATTCAAGAAAAAAATCGATTGACATTGTGCTAACTTCAGTTCGCGTCCTATCAACCTCCTTCTGCTTTCATGTGTGATTTTGATCACAATTAAAGATTATCATTATGGACACGATTATGTCTATAGAATATCAGTATGTTCTTAATTAAGATATATTATGAAACATGCTTGAGATATCTAAATCTAGAGGATTTTATTGGGAATTATCTCTGGTGGAATCTTAACTTGGCCTTTCTTAAGACCTCATTTTCGTTCATTTTGCAGGGTTATTATTCTTACCTTTATAAAATTGGCTAAAAGTTCCTCTTAAAAATTGATTGACCATAATTAATGATTATCATTATGTTCGTTTTATTTTCAGCAAATCAATTTAAGCGTAATCCTCCTTAGTTATTACTAATTTTTTTAAGCTAACCAATGCCCGGGCAAACTCCGAAGGATTGACTAATGCTAATGCTAGTGCGGAAACTAGGAACACCCACTTACAAGAAGTGGGTGTCTTCAACCTTACTACTTTAGTATTTGAAGTTCTAGAAACTGTTTAACGCCTTGCAAAAATGAGCTATTCAATAATATACTCGACAAAAAGAGTCCGCTCATGCACGAGATTATACTCGATAACCCGTATTTGCTTAAGATTTATCTTGCCGTCAAAAACACGTACGATTGGACGCGTAGGTAAACCTTTATTTTGTCCGACAATGACTCCGGTTTCTCCATTATTAAGCTTTACGGTGTATCCGGTAGGATAGGCAGCAACATACTGTAAAAAGATGTGGATCAACTCCTGACGGAAACGTACCCCGGCATTTGCCATCAGTATTTCGCAGGCTACATGTGGTAAAACTCGATGAATGCCAGGCGAACCATGGATCAGACAATCATAGAAGTCAGCTACTGCCACAATCTCAGCTAACGGATGGATAGCTGCACCTTTTAATTGGCGCGGATAACCTTTACCATTTAACCATTCATGATGTTGATAAGCCATATGAGCAATGATTATACTGGTTTCTCTCTTTTTACGGATGAGATCATAGCCCTGGGTCGTGTGAGTATGGTATAACTCTAATTCTTCCTCCGTTAATAGACTTCTTTTATTAATAATCTCTTTTGGTAAATTGACAATTCCCACATCATGGAGCAGCGCACCTAGTGCAAGATCATTAAGCTTATCTACGGGTAAGCCTAGCCCCTTGCCCAGAACGCTAGATAATACGCAGACATTCACGGAATGAGCGTATACTCGGTTATCAATATTACGCATATCCATGAGGCTAATCATTATATCCTTTTGAAAGAGAATATCCTGGACGATATTGCTTATTAAGTCTTGTAAATCAAGTTCATTCTTTCCATTTTGGATGGTTTTGCAAGATTTTTCAATGGCGGCCATAGCCTCATAACGGTGTTTATCCGATATAACATCCTCAATGATAATATCACTGGTCAAATCATCCTCAATATATATACCATTAGTACCTAAATCCCGCAAGCGAGTAATATACGGTAATGTCAGAACTACCCCTTTACCGAGTAATACTTTACCGTTTGAAGCATAAATGTCTTTTGCTAGAACATCTCCTTCTTTAAGGCGCTGAACACTTACTCCTCGCACTTCGCTACCTCCTTTCTCTAAAATAGGTTTGTATTCGATATGCAATCTCCGGCATATTCCTTCAGGTTAATCTTTTTGCGTGTCTCTAGATAGGATTTTTTTCTTCATATCAGCTCACTGAATTCGACAGAAATCTTTAGATATCCTTCATTTAAGGTAATAATTCTCCTGGGGTTCAAACATTAATCAACTTTAAGTAAAAAAGAACAGAAAAGTGTGATCGAAAAAGCTAGGCCATCCACAAATTTGTAGATGGTCCAAGCTTAGAGTCCTTTTTGCACCTTCAATACATAAAGGACTGCCTTAGATCGCAACTTTATATTAAAAGAAAATGGCGTAGCGAAACTATAGTTTCGCTACGCCCTACCTATGGCAGTCTCTTCGTTTCTCTAGCTACAGAACGAAGCCACTCCTTCACTTCAGTTGTCAACAGATCCTGTTTCAGCTTCCATTGCCAATTTCCTTCGATCGTCCCTGGAACATTCAGCCTAGCGTCGGTATCTAAACCTAGAATATCTTGCATCGGAGTAATAACCCAAGAGGCTGGGCTCTTATACAAATCCTCAATCAGTTTGCGGCAGGCTTCTTTTGGATCATCCTTTTGATCTTCTCCAGCATAGTCAGCTCTCTCTTCATCCGTCCAGGTCGATTTATACCATCCCACCAAGGTATCATTATCATGTGTACCCGAGTAATAGATCAGATTAGAATCTTCTTCGAAGATCATCTCCTCTAACGCTGTAAACTGTAGAACCTTCATACCTGGAAAACTAAAAATTCGCTTTAGAACGTTGACTTCCGGTGTGATGGTTCCTAAGTCCTCTGCAATGAAAGGTAACTCCCCGAATTCCTCAGCTAGACTTTCAAAAAACCGTTTCCCAGGTCCTTTAAGCCATCGGCCGTTCATCGCTGTTTCTTCCCTGGCCTCGATCTCCCAATAAGCCTCAAATCCTCGGAAGTGGTCAAGACGAATAAAATCAAAAAGCCCGAGAACAAGTTTGATTCTTTGCTTCCACCAAGTATAATTCTCTAACCCTAAGACATCCCAGTCATAGACTGGATTTCCCCATAACTGACCCGTCTTACAAAAATAATCGGGAGGAACTCCCGCTACTTTAGCAGGTCTGCCGCCCTCGTCCAGTTTAAAAAACCGATGGTTTACCCATACGTCGCAGCTATCGGCTGCGACAAAAATAGGGATATCCCCAATTAATTTAATTCCCTTGGCTTTGGCATAGTGCCGAAGCCCTTGCCATTGATAATAAAAAGCATATTGAACAAAACGATTAAATTCTACCTCTTCCTCAAGCAGTCGGACATACTCCGCCACCCTCTCCGTGTTGCGCCAAGCAAGCTCTGGTTCCCAATCATACCAGGCTATGTCCCCAAAATGAGACTTTAAAGCTCGATATAGAGCATAATCATCCAGCCATTCCCGGTGATCCTGTTGAAATCTCAAATAGTTCTGCCGAGCAAGAAACCTAAACTCTGGCCCAGTCCGATCGGAGTCTTGGGCTTGGTCTGGGAGTTGGCCTTGTTCTTGGAGTTGAGCCTTAAAGCCTTTAAACGCTTTTCGCAGACTAACATCTTTAAACATTTCAGCTGACAACTCTGCCAGTTGCAACTCCTCAGCAAAATCCGCTTCGAGAAGGCCCTCCCGCATCAAACCTTCCAGACTGATCAGCCTCGGGTTTCCTGCGAAAGCAGAATCGCTTTGATAGGGAGAATCTCCTAAACCGACAGGATTTAAAGGCAGCACTTGCCACAAAGATTGACCAGATTCAACTAAAAAATCGACAAAACGATAAGCCTCTATGCCCATATCTCCCGACCCAAAGTCCGAAGGCAAGGAGCTAACGTGCATTAACACTCCGCAAGAACGCCCCAAGTTTTGACGCGGAAATGGCGGCAGGCTTTGTTTACAATACAAGGCTTGGGCTGACAAAGGGCCTAGGATAAGGGTTTGTGCCGTCTGTCCAGTGATAATCTGCCCACTCAGTAAATCTAGAACGAGGGCACCCTTTATCAGATTAGTATGCAAAGTCGATGGCAAGGTGATTTCCTTAGCTTGCGAGGCATGGCGATTAATCAGGACTGTGATTTCCTCATCTCCATCAGACCGTTTAAAACCATAAATATCCGGCTCAGAGTAAAATGACTGGAAATCACCCGACTGTAATACCTCATACTCGAGACGCAGGCGAATCATCGTTTTATACCACAGCAAGATTTCTTGGTCTTCCCTATTCCAAGGGTATGTTGCACGGTTATAAGGGTCACTATAGCCTTCCAGCCCCACTTCATCCCCATAATACACACAAGGTACACCAGGAAAGGTCATTTGGATCAGACTAACTAGCTTAAGTCTTTGCACGGCAAGTTCTCGCGCCTCTGGAGAAAGCCTATAGCTCTGCTTCTCATTTTCTATCAAAGCCTTTTCATCGGGCGCCTCCCCTAATAGAGTTAAGATCCTCTCCCGATCGTGACTCCCGATCAGGTTCATAGCCCCATAAAAATTCTCTCGGGGATAATTTTCATACAAGCTCATCACTTGCTGATAAACCAAGTTTGAAGTAGTTTTACTTAGCATGAAGCTAAGGAAACTATCTCGGAAAGGGTAATTCATCGTAGCATCCAGCTCATAACCCCAAAAATACTCTCGAAGTTTACCATAGCTCCCCTTATTAGAGGCATCTTCCCATACTTCCCCTATGAGAACTGCTTCGGGATTGATGGTTTTGATCGTTTGCCTCAATTTCCGGATGAATTCATCCGGAAGCTCGTCAGCCACATCCAAGCGCCAACCAGCAATTCCTTTTTTCATCCACTTTTGGATAACCCCATCCCCAGCACCGAATAAGAATTCTTGATAGGCTGGGTTTAGTTCATTCACTTCTGGCAGTGCATCAACGCCCCACCACGACTGGTACTCTTGGCTGTTGGGCTTGAATTGATACCACTGATAATAGGAAGACTCTGCTGACTGATAAGCACCCACACTAGGGTAAGTATTATAGCGATTAAAATAGACACTGTCACTCCCGGTGTGACTAAACACACCGTCCAACACGATAGCAATTCCGTATTGCCTAGCTTCTTTGATTAAGTGCTCGAAGAGCTCTTCATCTCCAAACATAGGGTCGATCTTGTGATAATCCGCAGTATCATATTTATGATTACTAGGAGCATCAAAGATCGGATTAAAGTAAATGATGCTTATCCCTAACTCGTGGAGATAAGGTAATTTTTCAATAACCCCTAATAGGTTCCCACCAAAAAAATCCCAATGAGTTACTCTACCTCGTTCGTCTTTAATATAGAAGGGAGTGTCATACCAATCAGCATGTAAGAGAGCATTTTTTCTAGGGTATAGCACGAACCCATCTTCATGGGCGTGATAGAAACGATCCACAAAGATCTGATACATGATTCCCCGTTTATACCAAGCCGGAACTTCCGAGGGACTATGAACAGTCACTTGGTAGGAAGGAGGCTCTTCATTCCCGAGGTGTCCCTCCCCTCCCAACTTATCCACATTATTGCCATAGTAGTAGGTTTGTCCACCGACTTGAAGCCTAAAATAATACCAGACAAGTCCGGGGGTGTTTGGGGCCTCATACTCCACCTCAAACACGACCCTTTGTTCGGAAAACTCCCCAGATTTTGGACACATTGGGACTAATCGTTCCCGGTCTCTCTCCCAGAGGCGTAAATGTAAGGACTCTATAGGAATTTCTGAGCTCAGATCTAAACGAATCCTAATCATCTGTCCACAAGTTACCGCTCCAAAGGGCTGACGGTAGTCTAGACTATGCGAGTCATGATAGACAAAAAAACTCATTTCCACACTCCTACCGCATCTTCCTTAGTTCGTTCGGTCTGACGGTATAAATTTGGCTGGTGCCCGAAGACACTGTCTTCGCACGTGTTAGCATAGCGGAGAAGCGCTGGCCATGACTCGAACAAGGATGTTCGAGATTAGAGCGCCGCCATGACGATAAGCGGACGAGCTTATCGCCACACTGCAACTCATTACGCATACTCCTGCAGTGTGGATTGGCAAGGCGCCGTGATGGCCGAGTGTCCCTGTAGCCATGGATGGCGAGAAGCGCAGGCGGCCGCCCTTTATAACAGTGACTCATAAATTTTAGTATATGCATAGGCAGATGGGGCCCAACTTGAATCCCGTTTCATGGCACTTTCTCTCAACTTAGTCCAGGCTGATTGGTCGGAGTAATAGAGCCTAACCGCCCGCTGTACAGCAAACAATAATTCGTGAGCATTATAGTTTGCAAAACTAAAGCCATTACCTTCACCTGTCAATTCCTGATAAGGAATCACCGTGTCTTTTAACCCTCCCGTTTCCCGTACGATCGGGATCGTTCCATAACGCATAGCAATCATTTGGGATATACCACAGGGTTCAAAGCGTGAAGGCATTAGTAAACTATCAAGCCCGGCATAAATTTTATGCGCTAATTGATCATTAAATTCTCTTCTGAATGCAACTTTTTCAGGATATTTGTCAGCAAACCCTTGCAATTTCTGCTCATAAGATTGTTCTCCTGTCCCAAGGATCACCATTTGGACATCCAACATCAGAATTTCTTCCATAACGAAACTGAGCAGATCCAGTCCTTTCTGATCGACCAAGCGGCTGACCATCCCTAGGATGGGTAGATCCCCTCGGACAGGAAGCCCTAAAATAGCTTGTAAATCCTTTTTATTGTCGTCTTTAGCTCGTGAGGCAACAAGATAAGGATCCGTATCAGGGTTATAGACCTCATAATCAATGCCATTGAGAATTCCAACCAAAGAATCCTGGCGTTTTTGTAAAATCCCTTCCAGCTTCTCTCCGTAAAACGAATTTTGTATTTCCTGAGCATAGGTTGGACTCACCGTTGTAATCGAGTCTGCATAGAGAAGACCCGCTTTCATGAAGTTAACTGCACCGTGAAATTCTAGAGTCTCCTCTGTAAAAAAGGTTTCGTCCAATCCGATCACGTCTGTCAGAACCTCTTTAGGGAAAATCCCTTGATACTTCAGATTATGAATGGTGAACACGGTGTTAATCGAATAATAGAGGGGACTCTTAGTATAAAACTCTTTGAGCATCAGAGGAATCAGAGCCGTATGCCAATCATGACAATGAATAATGTCCGGATTGAATTCCGGGATGTGAACGAGGCTTTCTAACACAGCCCGAGAAAAAAAAGCAAATCGTTCTGCCTCGTCAAACTCTCCATAGAGATTGGCACGCTTAAAATAATACTCATTGTCAATGAAGTAATA
>NZ_JUEE01000012.1:0-17175 GCF_000802135.1 Desulfosporosinus sp. BICA1-9 | reverse complement strand
AGGCGGCCGGTCGAATGCTATGCCATCCATGGCGCATTCGACACTAGACACGTCCTGTGTCGTCGCCTTAGTTGCACTTATACTCCAGACGAAGACACTGTCTTCGCACGTATTACCCTTCTTGCAGTATGCAACGAAGTTATACTTTCTGTTTAGTGCGAAAAAGAGAACACCGGGGTGTTCTCTTGATAGATTGTCTAGGTTTTAGCGATTTAATTCTTTCATAACGTCTGCCGCAAAATCATCCTGTCTCTTTTCAATACCTGCACCTAATTCATAACGAGTAAAGCGACGAATAACAATACGTTCCCCGATTTTAGCTACTTTATCAAGAACCAAATCCCGCACACTCTTATCAGGATCTTTGACAAAAGCTTGTTCCATTAAACATACTTCTTTATAAAACTTTTCGATCCGGCCTTCCACCATTTTTTCAATAATCTTTTCCGGCTTGCCTTCATTGAGAGCTTGCGCTTTAAGAATATCTCTTTCATGTTGGAGTACATCGGCTGGAACATCTTCTTTATTAAGATATTGCGGATTGGCAGCTGCGATATGCAATCCCATATCTCGTACTAACGCTTTAAATTCATCCCCGCGAGCAACAAAGTCTGTTTCACAGTTGACTTCAATAAGTACACCGATTCGTCCACCACCATGGATATAGGACTCAATCGTTCCTTCAGCTGCAATACGACCACCTTTTTTAGCGGCGGCTGCTAGTCCTTTTTCACGGAGATAATCACAAGCCTTTTCAAGCTCACAATTACACTCTATAAGTGCCTTTTTACAATCCATCATGCCTGCTCCAGTACGTTCCCTAAGCTCTTTAACTAGAGCTGCAGTTACCTCTGCCATAAGTAAACCCTCCAATTTCGATGTTGATACGCGATGAAAATTCGAGGTTGACGCGCGATATCAATATGTGATGTATGACTAATACAGTTCAATCATTATAAGTATGCATTTTAGAGATCTATAGTATGCGATACGCAACGTGCGAGGTTCGAATTTCGAACCTCGCGCATCGTACTTCGCTTACACTTCGACAACGTCTCCAGCTTCTTCGGCCTCATCTTCAATAACATGTTGCCCTTCAATGATCGCATCTGCCATCTTCGCAGTCAGTAACTTGACGGCACGGATTGCATCATCATTAGCTGGAATGACTACATCAATTTCATCTGGATCACAGTTCGTATCAACAATTGCCACAATAGGAATCTTTAAACGGCGTGCTTCTGCAACGGCAATTCTCTCTTTACGTGGGTCAACAATGAATAAAGCATCTGGAAGCTTTTTCATGTTCTTTATGCCACCCAAGAAGCGCTCTAATTTTTCCATTTCATGGCGAAGTGCAGAAACTTCTTTTTTAGTAAGAACTTCAAATACGCCTTCAGCCTCCATACGCTCTAAAACACGCAAACGATCTACTCGCTTTTGAATCGTTTGGAAGTTTGTCAACATACCTCCAAGCCAGCGTTCATTGACAAAGTACATGCCACAACGGATGGCTTCATCTTTGACCGATTCCTGCGCTTGTTTTTTGGTACCCACAAACAGCATGGTACCGCCCTCAGTAGCAAGGTTGCGGACAAAGTTAAAGGCTTCATCTACTTTTTTAACCGTCTTTTGTAGATCGATAATGTAGATTCCATTGCGCTCCGTGAAAATATAGCGCGCCATTTTGGGATTCCAGCGACGTGTTTGATGTCCAAAGTGGACACCTGCTTCCAGTAATTGTTTCATAGAAATGACAGCCATGTTAAACCAACTTTCTTTTTTTGTTTTTTTCCACCACAGGTTCATCTCAAAACGCACCTTGCCTCCCGACAAGGAACTAGCGTCTTAATCCCACTGCGTGTGTCATTAAGTCACACTGCAAATAGATTAGCATATTCTCAAGAGCTTTGCAATGATTAGGCATAATTTACAGTATTCAGTTTTATCACACAGCATTTCTCGAAAGGTTAGACCGTATATCGTAGTGCAGAATAAAATGCTCTAAGTCGCTCATTAATTCGGGAAAGGGGAAATAGAATTCACTTACGTAAAATAAGGCATTGTTCGTGCGAATTTGAGCTATTTCCTGCCCTTTTTGATCGAAATAAAAGGCAACTCGTCTAATATCTCGCGGATCGAGGACCCGTTCTCCGAGTAGCGAGTGAAAAATAATTTGCTCATCAGTAATTTTCACTCGTTTACTCTTCCCAATGACCCACAGTGCTAAGATGCCAAGCCCTGCAATGATATAGATTCCTATTAGTACCCTTAGTTCGATGATGGGTAGCTTACTGAAGACATGCACACTCCCAATAACAAGGGGATAAACAATCAGAAACACGAGCCCTGGTACCACAAGCGGTCTCATTAGGTAAACGTAATCATGTTCATCCATGAAATCATCCTCCTGCTAAGCCGTCTACTTGGTGTGTTTAGTTTGCTTTTCCAGTTCATCCAGCAGATAATCGTTAAGCACTCGGATGTAAGTTCCTTTCATGCCCAAGGACTTTGATTCAATTACACCAGCAGATTCAAATTTGCGCAGCGCATTGACAATGACCGAACGAGTAATCCCAACTCGATCCGCAATTTTACTAGCAACCAATAGTCCTTCTCCGCCACCTAATTCAGCAAAGATGTGCTCCACTGCCTCAAGTTCTGAATAGGATAGGGTTCCCACCGCGATTTGAACGGCCGCTTTTTTACGGGCTTCTTCTTCTGCACGTTCTGCTTTAACTCGTAAAATTTCCATTCCTACCACAGTTGCACCGTATTCGGCTAGTACAAGATCGTGTTCATTAAATTCCACATCATATTTGGCGAGTACGAGGGTCCCAACTCGTTCTCCGCCTCCTAAAATTGGCACAATAGTCGTCAGTTTATTCGTGAAACCACAGGGTTCATTACTATTAAATACACAGCCATTGGCAACTTGCGTCGTATTCGTAATCGTCGAACTAATTTTCATAAGACCTTCGTTATAGCTTTCAGGAAAGCGCTCAGTATGAATTACAATATCTTCCATAACCCCACAGGCAAACCCTTCCATGAAACTGTACCCTAAAATTTTCCCCCGACGTCCAACAATATAACAGTTGGCAATCACGGCCTGCCCAAGAACTTTAGCCATTTCCTCAAAATCAACCGGATTCCCTGCAGCACGTTGTATTAACTTATTAATGGTCCTGGTTTTGTTTAATAAAGTTGTTTCCATAAGGTCTAAATCCTCCTTAAATTACTTCCCATGAAGTATGTTAACTTATTTTTATAGAATATAGCGCGCTAAATCTTGATTTCGAACCACATCACCCAAACGGTGCTCAACATATTCTCGATTAATCGTCACCGTATAATCGTCAGGCAGCTCAGATGCTTCGAAGGATAGTTCCTCGAGTACTTTTTCGACAATCGTATGAAGTCTGCGTGCCCCAATATTTTCTGTGGTCGAATTCACTTTGAAGGCAACTTCTGCCAATTCATCAATAGCATTCTCTGTAAAATCGACTACTATTCCTTCTGTCCCCAATAAAGCACTGTATTGTTTAATGAGCGATGATTGGGTTTCCGTAAGAATACGTTTGAAATCTGCCACACTTAAGGATTCGAGTTCAACACGGATCGGAAATCTCCCTTGCAGTTCAGGAATGAGGTCAGAGGGTTTGCTGACATGAAAAGCGCCTGCTGCAATGAAAAGGATATGATCAGTTTTGACCGGACCATACTTGGTTACCACAGTGGACCCTTCCACAATTGGGAGGATATCACGTTGAACCCCACCTCTTGAAACGTCCGCACCACCCGCGCCTTCGCGCCCAGCAATTTTATCGATTTCGTCCAAGAACACAATTCCCTCTTGCTCTGTTCTGCGAATCGCATCCTGTACTGCTTCGTCATGATCAATCAAGTTTTGAGCTTCTTCCTGAATCAGAATCTTTCGGGCATCTCGGACGGTCACTTTTCTCTTTTTGTGCCGCTTCGGGAGCATTCCGGACATCATCTCTTGAATATTCAAGCCCATTTCCATCATGTTATTATTGCCCAGCATATCGGAAAGTGGCATACTCTCTTCAACTGAAATATCAATAACCTTTTTCTCTAAATCTCCTCGTTGCAAACGATCTCTAACTAGCTTGCGTTCTTTTTCAATTTCAGGCGTGACTTCCGGTTCTTTTTCCTCATTTGATGACTGGCCGAATAACATCTGGAAGGGATTACTTGATGTACTCTCTGAGCGTTTTTCTGGAACTAACAGTTCAAGCAAACGTTTCTCGGCATTGACTGCCGCCTGAGTCTGGACTTGTTCTGTTCGCTCCGCCTTCACCATACGCAAGGAGATTTCGACTAAGTCTCGAATTATGGCTTCCACATCCCGACCAACATAACCTACTTCCGTAAACTTCGTGGCTTCAATCTTAATGAAGGGGGCGCGCACAAGCTTCGCCAAGCGGCGGGCAATCTCAGTCTTGCCAACGCCAGTGGGACCAATCATTAAAATGTTCTTGGGGATTACTTCTTCTTGCAATTCTTCCGGAAGACAAGAGCGTCGATAACGATTCCTTAAAGCAACCGCAACAGCTCGTTTCGCCGCATTTTGGCCGATAATGTGTTGGTCTAATTCACGAACGATTTCACGGGGAGTCAATCGGTCCATAGTCTCACCTCCTATAACTCTTCCACAGTAATTTCCTCATTAGTATAGACACAAATTGAAGCGGCTATAAGCATTGCTTCTCGAACAATTTCCGAAGTCGACAAATCAGAATGCCTTGCTAAAGCGCGAGCAGCCGCTAAAGCATAGTTCCCTCCAGATCCGATGGCGGCGATTCCATCATCTGGTTCAATCACTTCACCCGAGCCAGATACAATTAAAAGATTTTGGGTATCTGCCACGATAAGTAGTGCTTCCAGATTTCTCAGCATTTTGTCTGTTCGCCATTCCTTTACTAGCTCAACAGCCGCACGCTGGAGATTCCCATGATACGCTTCAAGTTTTTGTTCAAACTTATCAAACAGCGTAAACGCATCCGCTACGGAACCCGCAAACCCTGTAATGACCTTTCCGTTATACAAGCGGCGGACCTTACGGGCCTTATGTTTCATAACGGTAGCCTGGCCAAAGGTTACTTGACCGTCACCCGCGATAGATACCTGCTCCCCTTTTTTCACTGCGACGATGGTCGTTGCATGAAACATAAATCAAACCCCCTTAAATAAAGTTTACTAGGGCACTTTAGGCGTGTCAAGTGAATTGTAGTTAATTTGCATTTTTTTGTGAAAATTTATAGTGTCTTGGGCTTATTTCGTTCTTTTGCACGGGGATGGGCGCGAGTGAAGACTTCTTTAAGTCGTTCACGAGTTAGATGCGTGTAGATTTGGGTTGAGGATAGTTTCTGATGTCCCAGCAACTCTTGAACACTTCTTAGATCAGCACCGCCATCCAACAGATGGGTGGCAAAAGAATGACGCAGCATATGAGGATTCACGTGTTGTTCTAGGCTGACCTTTGCGACTAGTTTGTCCAAAATTCGGCGAACTGATCTATCCGATAAACGGGATCCCTGGTAATTAAGTAAAAGTGAGCGCTGTTGATCTGTCCGCATTCCTAAATACCCTTCAATTGCCTGGCTAGCATAGTTGGTCACTGGAACAATTCGCTCCTTACTACCCTTGCCAAGAACGCGAATTAGCCCACTCTCTAAATCAAGGTTCTCTCGATTTAAGCCGATTAATTCACTGACTCTTAATCCGGATCCATAGAGTAATTCTAAGATGACTCGATCTCGACAACCCAGTAACTTTGAGCAATCCGGAGCACGTAGTAAGCCCTCAACTTGGTCTAGATAAAGAAAATGCGGGAGTTTGCGCCCTAATTTCGGACTCGCCACCCGCTGCACCGGATTTATTTTTAGTAATTCCTGACGGCATAAGAACTTAAAAAACGACCGTAACGAGGCAAGCTTACGGGCCATGCTTTTTCTCGCCAGCCCGTGTTCTGCTAAAACTCCTAGAAAGCTACGTACAATATAAACATCGATACTCTCAACCGTGACTAGTTCAGGTTCGAGACCTTGTTCCTGGGCAGCAAACCGAAAAAACTGACCCAGATCAGTTTGATAAGCAACTACTGTGTGCTCTGACCGATTTTGGGAATATTGATACCCTGCAAATAAACCTAAGGCTTCATCCACCAGCACTTGCTTACCTCCCCAAATCCTCTCGTGCACAAAATTCAGCTAATGCTGCTAAGGCCCGTTCGGAGATTCTGGCATTTTTTTGGCGCTTGTCCCTGATTCGCTCGCTCAAAGGGGGAAGCAAGCCAAAGTTAATATTCATCGGTTGAAAGCTTTGACTAGGTGCGCCTTCTAAATGGCGGGCTAGTGCTCCCAGTGAGCTTTCCGGAGGAAAAACCAGTGTATCCAGCTGATTAAGACGTCGCCACGCGTTCAAACCTGCCAGAAGCCCGCTGGCAGCAGACTCTACATACCCTTCGACGCCTGTCATTTGACCAGCAAAAAAAAGCTCTGGTTTCAGCCTGAGACTGAAATCTGCCTTAAGCACTTTCGGCGCATTAAGAAATGTATTGCGGTGCATCACGCCATAGCGCACAAACTCAGCTTTTTCCAACCCGGGAATTAACGAAAAAACGCGTTTCTGTTCCCCCCATTTTAAATGGGTTTGAAAACCCACCAGATTAAAGAGAGTTCCGGCTTGATTTTCCTTGCGCAGTTGTACCACAGCATGAGATTTTTTCCCTGTGCGAGGGTCGATTAAGCCAACGGGTTTTAAGGGACCAAAGGTCAGAGTCTGAATGCCACGTTTGGCCATCACTTCAACCGGCAGACAGCCTTCAAAAACCCTTCCTTGTTCAAAGCCTTGGACTTCGGCCATCTCAGCCTCTAGCAACGCCTTGTAAAAAGCTTCATATTCTTCCCTCGTCATGGGACAGTTTAAATAATCGGCATCCCCTTTGTCATAACGGGATGCCCAAAAAGCCTTCTCTAAATCAATGGATTCAAGAGTTACAATGGGCGCAGCCGCGTCGTAAAAAGACAAGGCTTGCTCCCCAGTTGCCTTCAGAATATCGTGCGCTAAATCGTCAGAGGTCAAGGGACCACTTGCCACGATCGTCATCCCCACTGGAAGAGAATGAACTTCTTCTCGGTGCACACGTAGGTTGGGATGCTGTTCCAATCGTTTTGTGATTTCACTTGAAAACAGTTCCCGATCGACAGCTAAAGCACCGCCTGCGGGAACCGCGTTATGATCAGCCGCCTCCATGATCAAGGACCCCAAACGGCGCATCTCTTCTTTTAATAACCCAACGGCATTCTCTATACCCGCCCCCCGCAGCGAGTTGCTACAGACGAGTTCTGCAAATCGATCTGTTTGATGGGCGGGGGTAGTTTTTGTCGGACGCATCTCATATAAATTGACCATGATCCCACGCTCGGCAAGTTGCCAGGCAGCCTCCGACCCCGCAAGACCTGCTCCGATGACCGTAATTTGTTGCATGAACGACTCGCTCCTTATCCCAATAAACGCCTGAGAAACGTTACTTCTTAACTAGACCTTTATTAAGCTTCTTCTTCGATTACTTTTGTAAAGCGACATTCTCGATTTGTGCAGACATGTTTCTTCTGGCGTTTGGTCGATTTAATCACCATCAATTGCTGGCACTCAGGACAAGGATCCGGGGCTGGCATTTCCCAGGAAACAAAATCGCACTCTGGGTAACCGAGACACCCAAAAAACTTCCGCCCCTTCTTGGAGCGACGAACTACCAAGGGTTTAGAGCAAGTGGGACAGTTTGCACCCACTTCTTCAAAGAGCGGCTTCGTGTTTCGACAGTCCGGAAAACCCGGACAAGCTAAAAATTTGCCGTAACGCCCCATTTTAATGACCATATTCCGTCCGCAGCTCTCACAAAGTTCTTCGGAAACTTGATCCTCAATTTTTACCTTGCCGATTTTCTCATCAGCCTCAGCTAAGGTCACGGAAAAGGGCCCATAATAATCTTCAACCACAGACTTCCAAGGAGTATTTCCTTCTTCAATTCGGTCGAGCTTTGCTTCTAAATTAGCAGTGAACTCCAGATTCAAGATATCCGGAAAATGTTCCTTGAGTAGGGTTATGACTATGTCTCCCAGCTCGGTAGGCAGAAGCTGTTTCTCTTCTTTAACCACATACCCACGTGTTTGAATGGTTTCGATGGTCGGTGCATACGTGCTCGGCCTGCCGATTCCTTCCTCTTCCATCTTGCGAACAAGAGATGCTTCTGTATAACGTGGGGGTGGTTCTGTAAAATGTTGCTTCTCTTGAAGTTCGATTAGGGATAGCTTTTCTCCAGGAGAGACAGAAAGTGTTAGTGAGTTTTGTTCGTCATCCGCTGTCTCGCCAGCATCTTTACCTTCTTCATAAACCGCTAAAAAGCCTGGAAATCGGATTGTAGTAGCATTGGCCCGAAATAAATAATCCTCTACTAAGCTCTCGACTGTCAAGGTATCCGTAATAGCTACACTCATCTGACTCGCAATAAAGCGCTCCCAGATCAAGCGGTACAAGCGTAATTGGTCTCGTGATAAAATCCCCTTCAGCATATCAGGAGTACGCAAAGCTGAGGTCGGTCGGATGGCTTCATGCGCTTCCTGAGCCCTCCCCTTATTAGTGAACCGGCGCGGTTCAGGAGGATAATACTCGTCCCCATAATGTGAAAGAATCCATCCTTTGGCCTCAGCTTGAGCCGTTTCCGCGATCTTGACGGAATCCGTACGCATATAGGTGATCAGACCCACCGTTCCCTCTTTACCAAGGTCCAGCCCCTCGTATAGTTGCTGAGCCAACATCATGGTCCGTTTCGGAGAAAAACTCAACTTGCGATGCGCTTCCTGTTGAAGACTACTCGTAATAAAGGGAGGTGACGGTTGTTTTTTCTTTTCTTTAGTCCGAACCTCGGCTACTTGAAAATCTTTTCCCTTTAACTCGGAAAGCACGCTTTCCATTTCTGCTTTAGAGGTGATGGCTATTTTTTTGCCTGACTTTTTAACGAGCTTAGCTAAGAACTTTCCTCCTGCAGATTTAAGATTAGCCGTTAGACTCCAATACTCTTCCGAGACAAACGCCTGTATCTCCTCTTCTCGATCATCTACTAACCGAACTGCTACAGATTGGACCCTTCCAGCGCTTAACCCTTTTTTGATTTTGCGCCAGAGCAACGGACTTAATTGATAACCTACCAATCGATCTAATACCCTCCGGGCCTGTTGTGCATCCACCCGGGCTTGGTCTATCTGCCGTGGATGCTTAACGGCCGCCTGGATCGCTTGTTTGGTAATCTCGTGAAATTCGATTCGGTTTTTATCCCCTTGGTTAAGTCCCAATAAATGCGAAAGATGCCAGGCAATCGCTTCCCCCTCACGATCAGGGTCAGAAGCTAAGAACACCTTATCTGCCCCTTTAGCCGCAGCACGCAACTCCTTGATCAAATCTCCTCGACCACGAATCGCAATATATTTGGGTTCGAAATCATGTTCTATATCCACACCCAATTGACTCTTCGGTAAATCCCGCAAATGTCCCATTGAAGCTTTAACCGTATAACGGCTTCCTAAAAATTTGCTGATTGACTTTGCCTTGGCTGGGGACTCTACAATCACAAGCGTCTTTGACATTATTTCACCTCAATATATACTTAAAAAACACATAAATAACCTTTTTCTAGAGGTCCGATTACGCGATACGCGAAGTTCGAACTTAAATTCTTTGCAAACAAAACAAACGTTAAGGACCTTTTGTTTGTTCCTGCTCTTTAGGTTATCGTGAATTTTTCACTTCACATACTACACTTATATCCAAATGGGTCTGTTCTAAGTCCTTAGTTTAACATTTGGTAAAACTAAGCCCTATATTAACGCCTTTTTCATAGTATGTCTAGCACTCTCGTGCTAATACATAATGTTGTCCCGGTAATTGTATGACTTTTCCGCCTAATTGCAGCTCCAATAAGGCCAATGAAATACTTGAAACAGGGAGGGCTGAATGAATTGTTATTTGGTCAATATGCAGAGGAACGTCACTTAATTGCTCTAGAATCAACTGATGTTCATTAACCGTAGATATAACTTCTTTGGGCAAAGGTTCTTTCGTCGGCGATATTTGGCCAACATATTGGGACCCTAAAGGCAGTTCATGGCAAATGTCTTCAATTCCTTCCACAATTTTTGCCCCTTGGCGTAGTAAATGATGAGGGCCTCGACTCACCTCACTAAAAATAGGCCCTGGGACTGCAAATACTTCTCGCCCTTGATCTAACGCGAAATCGACCGTAATCAAAGCTCCGCTTCTCTCTGCGGCCTCTACGACCACCACTCCGCGAGAACATCCACTAATTAAGCGATTTCGTGCCGGAAAATGGGCGGCATTGGGTGGAGCGCCAGGCACGAATTCACTGATCAAGGCACCCTTCTCCGAAATCCCCTCCGCCAATTTTCTATTTTCTAAAGGATAAATTCTATCTAAACCACAGCCCAGGAATGCCCAAGTGACCCCGCCATTGTCCAGCGCCCCTTGATGGGCTGCAGTATCAATCCCTCGGGCTAAACCGCTAACTATCACAAACCCTCGGGCTACAGCATCCCGGGCGAGCACTCTAGCCACCGCTTTGCCATAGGAAGTAGCTTGTCGTGAACCCACAATGGCAAGTCCTTCCGCACTCCCCTGCAGCTGTCCCCGATAATATAGAAGCGGTGGAGCATCCGCTAACTCCGCCAGTAACCTGGGATAACCGATTTCATCCGGAGTGATAATCTGAATGCCTTGTTTTTTAAGAGCATCTCCAATCCGCTCTGGATCAATCATTGGCCTGGCCTTCAAAATTCCCTGAACCCATTTGTCCTGATGAAGGATTGAATGATATTGGCTAGTTGAAGCCTCCCATGCTTTAACGGCACTACCAAAATAAGCAATCAGTCGCCTTAAATGCTGGCTTCCAATGCCTGAAATAGTGCGGAATGCCGCTCGAACTTGTTTTTCTTCTTCAGTTCCCAAGGCGCGCACCTCCTTAAGCCAGATTTCGGGGCGAAAGGACGTATCTCCTGCGTAGAGTTTTGTCGAATTTCAATCTTTCATGGAAAATAGCGTAGGATTAATGAGAAATCCTTCGTCTTAGTCAATAATCTGGGCATGACGCAATTTCCCTTCATCAGTCCATTCTAAAAATCGTGTTTTAAGAAGCACAGTGGGCTCAACCCACCGTATCGTTTCCCCTCGACTAGGAAAGGGTCCCAGTCCCTGCTTAAAAGGACTAAATGCCCTTTCTTGGAGCGAATTGACCGCCTCGCTACACAAAATACGTGTTACATCGCTCGACACTGATCCACGTACCCTTGCGCAAGGCAGTTCTGTCATACCTAGGCTTCCTTCTCACGTCGGGTCGTTCGTTTTCGTGGAGTCAACGAGGACTTCGGTTTGTCGATGGGATTTTCTGTTAAAGCAATACTTGCTCGCAAAGCTTCCATCAAGTCGACCACTTTTCCTCCCTTAACAGGAGCTTCCACTTGATAGGTTTCTCCGGCTACTTTGCTTTCAATCAGCTGCACCATTTGCTCATGCAGTTCATCACGATATTTTTCCGGTTCAAACGGACGAGCTAAATTATCAATCAACTGACGCGCCATGGTCAATTCTGTTTCCGTCGGAACCACTCGATCCCACACCACATCCATATGACGGATTTCCTTCGGATAATGCATGGTTTCCATAACGAGGCTTTCTTCAAAAACACGCAAACAAGCTAAATGCTGCTTTGAGCGCATCGTAACACGGGCTAAAGCAACTTTACCACTTTCCTCCATGGCCTGACAAAGTAAGCGATAGGCTTTCATGGCCGTTTCTTCTGGAGACAGGTAATAAGATTTCTGATAATAGATTGGATCTATCTCGGACAAATTGATAAAATCAAGAATATCAATCGATCGACTCATGGGTTGTTCCAAAGCCGCAAGGTCATCCTCACTTAAAACAACATAGCGATCCTTTTCATACTCATAGCCCTTAACTAAGTCAGCCGTTTCAACCTCCATATCGCAAGTAGGACATTTTTTGATCGACCGAATCCGGCGATTGCAAGCTTTATGGAGATAATTAAACTTAAACTCTTGAGACTCTGTGGCCGCATGCATTTTGACCGGAACATTCACTAAGCCGAAACTTATCGATCCTTTCCATAATGTATGCATTTAACACACCTCCCCGACTTAGTGTGAACAGTAAAGGATATATTAATGCAATAAAGAAGACTTGGCTGGCGCCGAGTTAACGAGGCGGCCGCCTTAGTCGCACTTATGCTACAGACGACGAAGACACTGTCTTCGCACGGGTTAAACCTTCTTGCAGCACTGTCTTCGCACGTATTAGCCTACTTGCAGTATGTAACGTAAGTTATACTTTCTGCTAAGTACAAAAAAACTTCGCCCTGTTATGGACAAAGTTTATCTTTGATAAATAATACTATATTTACTTGACTACCCTAAGATGAGCCGTCTCCATTTGAAGTTCTCCCATCTTTGTACCCAAAATCAATAATTCATTCTTAACCTCTTGATTTACTCTTTCCTGACCAACCCTAAAATCATGTAGAGCAGTTATCTGATTATGGAATTCTGCTTCCATGCGTACTTGGCTGTTTCTTAATTCACTAACGTCTGCCTTCAATTCACTAACATCTGCCTTCAATTCACTAACATCTGCCTTCAATTCACTAACATCTGCCTTCAATTCACTAAAATCTTGCTTTAATCCTTTGAATTCACTAAAAAGTTTTGTGAATTGATTTGCAATAAATTCCTGGAATTTCTCGTTATCCAACTTACCAATCAACTCCTTTTTAAAATGTCTCAAGAGAATAATATTCGCCAGATAGTTTGATCTTCCTTCATTTGTCTGGACAAGGTTTCAAGGATGTAGACGGTTCTTTGCCACTCCTCGTAATTTCTACTTAATAGGATCTAGGTAGTTAGAGATTTCAATTAGATTCCCATCTGGATCCTTTAAATAGACTGATTTAATCAAGCCACAAGCCCCCATCTTCTCGATTGGACCTTCAATGGCTTTAACCCCAAAACTCACAAAGTATTTTAACACATCTTCCAAAGAAACGTTTGTAATAAAGCATAAATCACTAGAACCTGGAGTTGGTTTTAGTGCTTTTGGTTCAAACTCCTTGCCTTCCTCATGCAAATTAATTTTCTGGTCCCCAAACATTAAGGCCTTACGACCTTCCCCAAACTCAACCACCGTCATTCCTAACACCTTTGAATAGAATTGGCAGGTCGATTCTATATCCTTAACCGTCAGGACAACATGATCAATCTTATGAACCTTCACACTTTCACCTCTTCCGCCCCGGATCACCTTATCAAGATTCTGACCCAGCATTTTTGCTTCAAAGACGCAAACAGCGAAAATTAAACACTTATCCGCTTAAACCCAAATACAACCATACTGGCCAGGACAGCAAAATCCTCAGTGGGTAGAATAGAAGGGGCGGAGGCATCGAATAGAATATTACCCGAGGCCGGGAATTCATCATCTGCTCGCCAAAGAATCAACGACACTGGAATGCGCGGGAACACCCTGTATGTAACCCCTACATCTCCTAGTCCATTGGAATGTCCTCCTAAACGCGTTGCAACTTCAAGGAGCCTATCTGGATTAGAACCAAAAATACGAACCAGCGGATCAATGGCCCGTCCGGTAAACGGTTTAATATACATGGCTCCGCCAGGAAATTCTTTGTAGGAAATCAGGGTCCCCACTTCTAAGGGTTCACTGAGACTTGTTACGTAATGAAGTATCAATATTTGGGTTGCAAGCGGTAATTCTCCGTCTGAAGCCTGGATAGGTACAAAATCCCCGCTGGGATAAACCAGCTTAAAATTTTGGCCTAAGAATTCAATCACTAGGGCATTACCCTCCATAGAATAGCCCGAGCAATTTGCCATATCCCCTAAAGAACAAGCACGGAACTTTTCAAGTGCCACCTCATGAGCTGCAGAATAATTCATCCTCTCTCCTCCTACCATCTACTCTCTGCTACCAGCCTGCAATGGGGCTTAATACTCCTCCTAGGTAGTGAACTCGTTCAGCTTAAGCTGGATCAACTCCAGAGTACTGTTTACCCGTCACCTGACAGTCGAGTACCTTGGCCTTAACATGTGAAACGTGTTTTTACTAGTTTAACCGAGTGCCAAATACGTCTGTTGCAAGAGCAGAGCATCCTCTTCCAAGTTCGGGCTTTCGCAAATAGCCAACCCTTCTACACCAAAGGAATGACAAGCCTTTAGTAACTCTTCAAATCGCAAGTCAGATTCTTTTAAGACAAGGTGACGTTTCTCACCCTTTAATCCATATTCAATTCCCGAAATATGAAAATGGACGTTTTTTACCCAGCGATCTCCTAGTCCCTCTGCAGTCTCATCTAAAATCTCACAAAATTCGTCATAAGAATTATACCGTCCATTAGTACGGGCATGAAGATGGCTAAAGTCAATACATGGTAAGACCCCGGGAACCTCTTGGGCAATCCGAATCGTTTCTGCCAGATCTCCGAACTGAGTCCCTTTTCCAGTCGTTTCCGGACGAAGAATAACCTCATTACCCTCCGCATCGAGGGTCTCTCGCACCAGGGTAAGTTCTTTGACCACCCTTTCTAAGACTACCTCCGAGGAAGTATCATGATTAAAAGCAGGATGAAAAATGACGCTCCTCACACCGAGAATCTTCGAAATTCGCGAGGTATGTATAATTCGATCCCTGCTCGCCGTAATTTTCTCAGGCTCACGGGAGTTTAGATTAATATAGTAAGGGGCATGACAACTTAAGGCGATCCCTTCTTCTTTGGCAACTGCGCCGACTTTTCTAGCCTTTTCTTCCCCCATTCTTACACCTTGTACAAATTCTAATTCTAAAGCACCAAGCTGTAACTCCCGAATACGGCGTACTCCACCTTCACTGGATCGATCCGTCGAGGAAAGTGGGACTCCAGCGGTTCCAAATAATAATGGCAATAGAGTTCACCCCATTGTATTTTTTTCTCACATTATATCCTCTTTCTACAAAAAAGCCAATGAACCCGAAAGTATCGAGTAGAAGCTGTTTATAGCAAACCAGCAAATCATATGTAGTTAAGTGCTTTTTTCGAGTAATAGAGTTCTAATCGAAAATTTCTTGTTTATTCCTTAATTTCCAACAAAACTCGATTTTAATTTACATATTATCTTCACTGTAAAGAGATACTAGTAACACTTTCATCAAGCATCAGTGTTGTTGAAAGAAGCTGTCCAATTTGAAAGGAGGATTCCTAAATGTCAAGACGACGTAATAGCATCATGTCTAGCCAATTAAAAGAAGAGATTGCTCAAGAGTTAGGTTTTGCTGGAACCCTTCACCAAGAGGGATTTGGAGGAGTTTCTTCAAGAGACTGTGGTAATATGGTGAAAATGGCTATCGAATTGGCGGAACGCAATCTGCCGGGAAAAAATATGACTTAATTTATCTAGAATTTAACGTCTAGATAAACAGTTACTCATTGTTAATATCCTAAGCCGAGCATTTTAATTATGCTCGGCTCTTTATTTTTTACAAATTAAAAGATTATCCAGGCCTAGAAGACCACACAAATTCTCATTGCAAATTAGTGAAAGTCAACCTCAATATGACGCGCTGCTGGATGAGCATCTTTCAGAAAACTAAATTTTAAAATCCCGTTTCGATAGCTTGCGTGAGATCCATCAGTCTTAACCAGAGCAGGGAGAGTTAATATCCGAGAGAATTTCCCAAAATATCGTTCAGAGTGCCGCGGAACGCTTTCATCCTCCTCTTCATGAATTATTTTTCGAATCTCACCCTGAATCATCAGGCGATTTTCGTCTAAAGTAATCGTAAGATCTTCAGGTTTTTCTATACCTGGAATTTCTGCAGTCACGATAATTTTATGCTGGGTTTCTCCTACATCGATACGATAGAAACCATCTGTAAAGTTTTCTTTCCCGCGCCTTAAAAATCGATCCATCTCATTCCAAAAAGGCTCTAACGTTCGGTATGGCTCATTTGGGATTAACGTCATTTTCAATCACCTCGCGTTTGTTTATCTTTTAGGATGCGCTGTTCGATGATGGATTATTCTTACTTAGTCTTTCTTGAATTTAACGTACAAAAGTCAAAGGATAAAAAAAAGACCCCACCATTTTTTGGTGAGGCCACGTATGAGAGAATATTGAGGAAGGGATTGCTACAACTAATACTAATTGCAATTTTCATGCCTAATATTCAGAATACTACTAAACTTCATTCATGCTCTGTTTCTACTCGGGATTGGAGGCCATATTTAACGTCTAAGACACATACTAACACTTTTTTATCAATCCTTGTTAAAAAAATTCCAGCTAAATATTTTTAGTTTGATTTAGCTTGATACACTTTACTCGGTACAATATTCCATTTTGGAACACTCTAAAGGAGAGCCAGCAGCCCCCGCTTTTTCCACGCTTTCTTTTACTAACTAAACAACAACGCATTCTTCACTTTCATCCCAAATAAAAAACGTAATATATTGACTCGCTTAATCAAGATTTCATAAATCAACATAATTACTATCAATGAACTTGTGCTAATAACCAAATATTTGGATGCAATGCTCGCATCCCACTGTACAACACAATTTTAACTCGCTCACTCTTACCTGTAGGGATAGATGTCTCCCTGACTTTCTTGGACCGGAGAGAAACACGAAACAAAGGGACATTCTGATGATGCCGGTTGGGCTTGATCCAGCTCCCGGGTGGTCATATCTTCTACATCATGCTGCAGGATAAATTTCTCCCGCTCATCTTCCGAAATCCCTAGAAGGAGAAGGGCCCGGTAGTAGGTCAAATTCGTCAGCGCTGACGAATTTGAGCTGCCGCCGTCATCGGTGGAAGCGAACAGTTTATCTCCCTATTCTTCAAAGAGCTGCATCAGCCTGTTGGCTGTGCGCTGGGAATAGCTCACCGATTCGACCAACCATTTTCCCCATTCTCCATGGGGGAGCAAGGCCTTGGCCTCCTTCAGGCGCTTGCCGACCTCGAGGGCATTGGTAAGCATGATTTTACAAGTCTGTTGTTTGATCCTATTAATCTC
>NZ_JUEE01000011.1:0-5876 GCF_000802135.1 Desulfosporosinus sp. BICA1-9 | reverse complement strand
ACTCCAGCAGCAACTCCAGCAGCAACTCCAGCAGCAACTCCAGCAGCAACTCCAGCAGCAACTCCAGCAGCAACTCCAGCAGCAACTCCAGCAGCAACTCCAGCAGCAACTCCAGCAGCAACTCCAGCAGCAACTCCAGCAGCAACTCCAGCAGCAACTCCAGCAGCAACTCCAGCAGCAACTCCAGCAGCAACTCCAGCAGCAACTCCAGCAGCAACTCCAGCAGCAACTCCAGCAGCAACTCCAGCAGCAACTCCAGCAGCAACTCCAGCAGCAACTCCAGCAGCAACTCCAGCAGCAACTCCAGCAGCAACTCCGGCAGCAACTCCAGCAGCTACTCCGGCAGCTACTCCACAGGCTACTACCCCGGTTGCAAGCCAAAACGATCTCTATAACCAAATGATCAATAACTGTGTCCAGATAGATCAACAAATGATGCAGCAATATGGTGTAAGTCCACAAAATCAAGCAGTAATGCAGCAACAATGGCAAAATGCGCAAAAAGACGGTAGTGTAAATACCAATGGATCCAATAGAAATAGCTGGACTGGGAACCAGATGTCCGGCAACTGGTCTGGGTCTGGGAACATGGATTGGTAAAGAGATAAGGTTTGAGTAGGACAGGCTGCTTACAATGGGGGCCTGTCCAATTTTATGTGTTTATGGAGAGCAAATCAAAACCTCAAGCACCCTACAAGAAAGTTGCATTTTGTTGAATTTACAAGGTTCAGATGTTTCGCCGCCAAAGCCAACATTCCAGGGCTGAGGTAATTCTACAAGTAGTTCATGCCTTAGCAGACTACTTTAACAAAAATGTTAAAAGTCTGTGACGTGGGCGTAAAATAATAACTTTATACTATATTTAACAATGTTAAAAGGAAAACATTGTTTTGGCAATTAAATGGAAAGTTTACGGAAAGGAGGAGTGATTTATGTTTGGCGGTTGGGGCTGTGGCTCATTTTATAGCGGCGGATTTTGGGGAATGGGGATACTTGGGATGGGAATCCAATTGCTTTTTTGGATAGTATTAATAGCATTAATTATATACTTATTTCGGAGGATAGGTTCTCGGGTTCATACACGAGGGTTTACCGGACAAGATCCGGCTTTGGATGTTTTGAATGAACGTTATGCCCGTGGTGAGATTGATTTGGAAGAATATCAAAAGCGAAAAAAAGAATTGCTACGGTAACAATGACCTACCCCTCAAAAAATATTCTCCCTTAACGAATAACTGAATGAAAACAGGGGGTGGTCAAAAGAAAGAAGTGAGTGTTTACATAAGTCTGCAAGTTAAGCGATGATACGAATTATAACATTGTTGTAATCAAAGGTTTAAAAAGGAAGGGTGATTTTTACATGAAAAACATTAAAAACACATTTTTGGTAAGTGCCTTATCACTTGGCTTAATGGTTGGTGCAGTCGGTTTGGTCAGTGCTGCCACCTCCAACATTACTAATGCTACTGCCGCTTCTGCAACGACAGTCAGTACACCAGTTGCAACGATAGATAGTATACCAGTAGCAACGATAGATAGTACACCGGTAGCAACAACAGTCAGTGCACCAGTTGCAACGCCAGTCAGTACATCAGTTGCAACGACAGCTGACACAAACGCGACCCAAAATAGTGGTAACCAAAATCAATCACCGCAAGGCAGTATACAACAAACTGCTCCTCAACCGTTGGTACCAACTCAACCAACTCCTCAACCGCCGGTACCGAATCAATCAAATCCAAATGGCTATGGTAACGGCTACGGTAACGGGTATGGCTATGGTTGCGGTTATTACGGTAACGGCTACGGTTGTGGATATTACGGCAACGGGGGTTGGTAAAGGATGACGTTGGAGTAGGATAGGTGGCTTACAATAAGTACCTGTCCTATTTTTTATACGTTTATGGTGGTCAAACCAAAACAGCAAAACCAAACAGCTCGCCTTTCAAGAAAATCGCATTTGTTAAATTGCAAGGTTCAGGTGGATACTGCCAATACCAACATAGATGCTGCAGAGCAGATATAGTAAGAACACTAGATCGGAATCATTCCAATAACGGTATACAGGTAAGGCCGGAAATGTAAAATACTTTTTGACCTACCCCTCAAAAAGTATTCTCCCTTAACGAATAACTGAATGAAAACAGGGGGTGGTCAAAAGAAAGAAGAGAGTGGTTAACATAAGTTTGCAAGTTAAGCGATGATACTGATTTAAAACATTATCGTGATAAAAGGTTTAAAAAGGAAGGATGATTATTTATGAAAAACATTAAAAACACATTCTTGGTAAGTGCCTTATCACTTGGTTTAATAGTTGGTGCAGTCGGTGTAGCCGGTGCTGCCACTTCCACGAACTATCAGCAACAAATAGCTGACTGGATTAAAAATGATCCTAATCCAATGGTTATGAACACGAATACCAGTGCTACCCCGGTTGCTACGCCAGTCGCTACGCCAGTCGCTCCTCCGGTTGCTACCCCGGTCGCTCCTCCTAGTACTAACAAAGTGACTCAACAAAGGCAACAAACTGCTCCCAAGCAACCGACGCAAAATTATAACAATGGATACAACGGATACAATGGAAATTGCTGGGATGGAGACCGAATGTCCGGTAACTGGTCTGGTAACATGGGTTGGTAAAGAAATGAGGTTAGAGTAGGGCAGGCGGTTTGCAATAGGCGCCTGTTCACTCATTTATGGGTTTAACTGGTCAGCTAATTAATATAACCCGAGAAAACTCACATTAAACAAACCCTTTAAAGAGATTCTAATGCAATTGACGGCTGTACGCAGGTAATCTATCTAGTTGCAGTTTTGACAGCCCAGCAGGCTACGTTAACAAAAATGTTAAGAATATGTGACGTGGGCGTAAAATGAAACCTCTATACTTAGCTTAACAACGTTGAAAGAGACCTTGCTTTATTGTGGATGTTTTGATGGAAAGTTCACGGAAAGGAGGAGTGAGTTATGCTTGGCGGTTGGGGCTCATTTTATGCTGGCGGATTTTGGGGGATGGGGATACTAGGGATGGCAATCCAATTACTTTTTTGGATAGTATTGATTGCCTTAATTATAAATATATTTCGGCGGATAGCTTCTCGGATTCTTATACGTCGAATTATCGAACAAGATAAGGCCTTAGATGTCTTACTTGGACGTTATGCCTGTGGTGAGATTGATTTGAAAGAATATCAAAAGAGGAAAAAAGAATTGCTACTGTAACAGTGGTGCCATGAATCATTTTAATAATATAAACCGGAAATGTAATTAATTAGTTATACCAGTTTCTTTCAAAGATTCCGTTACCTGTGAGATGTTAATCTTGAAAGGATGGAACAGAAGAATGAAGAACAAAATTATCCTTGTACTCTTTTTAATAATTTTTTCACTTTCGTTGTCAACTCCTGCCCAGGCAGCGCTGGGGAATGTTTTACTTAAGGTAGGATCCACGGGGGCAGATGTCGTAGAGCTACAGACAATACTTAATGATATGGGGTTTAATGTAGGGAAAGTGGATGGTATCTTTGGAAGTAAAACAAAACAGGGCGTGATAAATTTTCAACAGGCACATAGTTTGGTGGGCGATGGAATCGTTGGACCATTGACCATAAAGTCGCTCAATGAGGCTTATTTAGTAAAGCAGCGTCAGAATAAAGTCGATTCCATTATCGCTACTGCAAAACAATATCTTGGAGTTAAGTATCTATGGGGTGGGACTTCACCTCAAACTGGATTTGATTGTTCGGGGTATATTCAATATGTGTTTGCCCAAAACGGAATCACATTACCACGGGTTTCACGTGATCAATATACGGCAGGGAGCCAGGTTGCTTTTGAAGACCTTCAACCTGGAGATTTAGTTTTTTTCTCGTTTACTGGTGACGGTGTAGTAAGTCATGACGGAATTTATCTCGGCGATGGGCAATTTATCAATGCTTCGTCGTCTAAAGGGGTTACGGTTTATGTGATTGGACCGTACTGGAAATCCGTTTATGTTGGTGCCCGGCGAGTTTTTTAAAGAGCGAATTATTTTAACGATTCAGGGCAGGCGGCTTACAATGGACGCCTGTCCTACTCTTGTAGGTGTTTAAAATAGGAATAGATTTTTATGGGGTGTTTAGGGTGGATAAAAGGATAGAGAGGGAGATCTTCTTTTGCTAAATCATGAGCCTCCTGCACAAAATCGTACTCGGACTCTCTTTGACCTTATCGCGATTGGGCTTGTTGTGGTGATTTTGACGGCCATTCACTACACGAATTACCATTACGAAATGAATTATCACATTCTACTGCAATTCGCGTACTACCTCCCGGTGATTTATGCTGCCATGCGTTTTGGCCCTGCTGGGGGGATAATATCCAGCTTGGTCATTACGGTCCTCATCCTACCGTTGATGATATATCTCCAGGCAATGGCGCCATCTGCCATGTATATGCAGTGGGTGGAAATCGGCTTAATTAACGGAATCGGCTGGTTAACAGGATTCTTGATTGAACAGGAACGAAAGGCATCACGCAAACATCAGCTCGCTTTGCTAGTTCAGACGCAGTTGGTAGAAAAGTTAAAGCAAGAAGGGCAGGAACGTGAACGATTGGAGGGTGAGATCCGGCAAACGGAACGCTTAACGGCACTGGGGCATATGAGTGCCGGGTTGGCTCATGAAATACGCAATCCCTTGGGGATCATGAAAGTGAGCATCCAACTAATGGCGCAGGAAAAAAGTGACGATGGGGTTGTTTCAGAATATTGTAGAGTACTTATTGAAGAGTCTGAACGGTTAAATCGCTTGGTGAGCGAGTTTCTGTTCTTTGCCCGTCCTAAAGAGCTTGTGCGTGGGGGGATTCCGTTAGGGAAACTCTTGGACGAAGTAGTTACCTTGATCCGGCCTGCCCTGAGACAACATCACATTGAGTTGAAACAGGCACCAAGTCAGGTTGGCGAGCAAGAGGTTGTGGTGGATCCGGATCAGATTAAGCAAGTGATCCTAAATATTTTACTCAATGCAATCGATGCCCAGGGGGAAGGCGGTGTGATTCTGCTAGAAGGAGTTCGACAAGTTGGCTTTGTAGGATTCGCCGTCAGTGACGAGGGACCAGGTATCTCGCTGGATGTCATGCCCTATATTTATGACCCATTTTTTACGACGAAGGAAAAAGGTACAGGGTTGGGGTTATCTGTTGTGCACAGCATCCTTGATCAGCACGGGGGGAAGATATCCACTACGAATCGAAGGGATGGAGGGGTTCGGGTAGAAATACTGCTCCCCTCCATTTAATAGAAGTTTTTCTTACGTTGAAAATTAGTAAAATACGAGATTGGGGAAAACATTACATACTTTTACTTACTATTTTTTAATAACTACCCTCAAAAAAGCACAAACTGTTGCGAATAACTTACTGAAGAAGACAGGGGGTGGTCATTGGAAAAGAATCAAACAAAGCAAGGTCAAAAAAGCAAGCGCCATTGTAGTTTTTATGGATTTTAGTAATTAGTTTAAGGAAGGATGATTTTGATGAAAAGTTTAAAAAATACGTTAATGGTAAGTACATTATCTCTTGGGCTGATAATGGGAGCGGTTGCAGCAGTGAGTGCTGCTACATCAGCAACGTCTGTGGACCCTAGCACTACTGCAACTGTAACAACAACTACTCCTAGTGCAATCGTCATCCCAGCAACCGATCCAACTGCAACTGTTACCCCTGTAACCGACCCAGCTGCAACCGTCACCCCTACAACTGACCCAGCTACAACTGTTGCCCCTGCAACCGACCCAGCTACAACTGTTGCCCCTGCAACCGACCCAGCTACAACCGTTGCCCCAGCAACCGACCCAGCTGCAACCACTACTCCTGCAACCGACCCAGCTGCAACCACT
>NZ_JUEE01000010.1:0-12603 GCF_000802135.1 Desulfosporosinus sp. BICA1-9 | reverse complement strand
GAAAATTTGAGAGCTACCACAGCCAAGGGAGCTGAAACTAAAACCAAGAGGATTACTGCAAACAATCCACCTGAGATCGTAGACACGAGAGTCCAACCCAAGGCTTTTGCTCCCAGTCCTAGACGAGCCATTGGATAACCATCCCAAAGCAACGGTACATGGATCGGATCACCAGGAATCTTAAATAATATCGCTGGAAATGCCCCTCCATAGGTACCTGCGAGATAGATGGCCGTTAATAATATAATGGCATTTGTGGCATCCATTACATAGGTAAAGGGCAACACAAGGATTATACCGGTTATAAGTGTTAGACCAGGAACTGCAGCACAGATCATCCCAACAAGCGCCCCGACCAATATCATCAGTAACGTAACCAGATTCAAATCCGCAATTATTCCCTGACCCAAGCTGGATAGAATTTGGATAAAGGTGTTCATTGATTCGCTCCTTTCTGAATTGTAGTAAATCTCTACAATAACGCAAATTAACTAACTCCTAACAATTTATAGAGTAAAAATGTAAATTCACCAAAGAACCCAATTCCTGTGGGTAAGGAGATATAGACAATCTTACTAAAAACTATTAGGAGGATAAAGGAGCCAATAAAACTGCTGCTTACAATCACCTTTTTATTCCGGTACCGGCCTAAAAACATGATTGCAGCAAGATAGAAAGTAGTGCATATAATAAACCCAATAATAGGTAGTAGGAAGATGTATATCCCAGTACCTACCATGCCACCTACTAAAAGCAACGGATACTTTTTATCTAAAGTCACTAATTCAGCCTCTTCGTCAGTTTTCGCTTCTAATATTGAAGGCTGCTTATCGATATTTAAGTAGATCAAGATGATATCCGCGACCGAAAAGACAAAAATCAAGATACATAACATTTTAGGCCAGAAATCCGGTCCAAGCCGCCCTGGCGTCTTAGTCACAACAAATTTAGTTGCCATATAATAACATATACAACTAAATAGTATAAGCAAAACACTGATCATAAGCTGCTGAGACTTTTTCTTGTCCACTGTCACTCCCCCTATCTAGTTATACAATAATTCTTAAATTAAAGGGCAAAAGCTTCAGCCCGTGCTAACTCTTTGCCCTTTAATTATCAGCCTAATCTTATTTCCCTAAAGCTTTGTTCATCTCCGCCACACTGTCTGCCAACGCTTTCTTGGCGTCTTCAGGTCCCATAAAACTATCCGAAGTAGTATAGTTAACCTTTAGGAACTTTTGGAAATCAGGTGATTTATCATATATTTCTTTCATAGCATCACTTAAAATCTTTATCTGCTCGGGAGAGGTTCCGGCTTTCATAATGATTGTACGGTCAAAGGGGAAGAATACCTTCATGTTCAGCTCCCCAGTCGATACAACGTCAGGGAATTCTGGCATCCGTTTCTCGTCAAACACTAAAACCGGACGCATTTGCTTTTGGTCTAAATAAGAAGCCACGTCCCCAGCTTGTTCGTATAAAACATCAGCATGGCCACCTAAAATCGAGGTATAACGTTCCCCTGGGTTGGAATATGGAATTTTGTTGACTGTAATACCATGATTCTTGGCTAAATAGGTAAGCGCCACATCATCAATGGATCCTTCTCCATTTCCAGCAACCTTCACTTGGCCTGGATTATCTTTCATTTTCTTTTCTAGGTCAGCCCAAGTCTTTATAGGGCTATCCATCTTTACAAAGAAGAACGATGGAGCTTTGAGCATGCGAGCAACCGTTGTAAATTCCTCTAATTTGAAAGCAGGTTTAGCACTTGCCAGCGTCGCATGGGTATCTGTTACATAGACATACATGTTATATCCATCAGCTGGCTCTGTGACTAGTTTTGCCATTCCTACAGCACCAGAGGCTCCGGCCATATTCACAACCGGGAAGGAGACACCTAGCTTTTGGCTTAACTCTTTACTAAGCAAACGACCTAATTGATCTGCGCCTCCCCCGGGTCCAAATGGTACAATGATGTTTATTGGTCTAGTCGGGTACTTTTCCACTTTTGCTGGGGCATTATCGGGCTTTTGGCTAACACTTGTTGGTTTACTTGTTGTTCCACATCCTGTTCCAATCGTTAGAACTAAGGCTATAACTAATATTAAAGCTCCAAGCTTTTTTATACCCCAGTTTGCACTTAAAACTTGCTTCATCTTAAGTCCTCCTTCGATTATAATTTTTCCCCTTGTATATCACTCGGAATGGTCTCCAGTTTGAAATTTTTTCAGGAAAAGCTACTATCACCTCTCTTTCAAAGTTGAAAGATGTTTTAATTTGAATAGGAGCTCTTCTCGCACGTTATAGATTAATCCGCATACCCCTATTAATGCTGTATAAAAGAAGGTAATTACTATAATTTAGGCTAAGAATTTTAGGATTTCTCTCGAAAATGCGGGCACATCATCCGGTACACGGGAAGTGATTAGGTTGCCATCAACGACAACTGCTTGATCCAAAAACTCGGCACCCGCATTAACTAAATCGTCTTTAATCGATTGGCAGGCAGTTACCTGCTTACCTTTTGTAATACCTGCCGATATCAAAACCCATCCGGCATGGCAGATCGCCGCAACTAGTTTGCCATTATTAAATAATTTGCGGACGATTTCTAACATTTGCGTATTTAATCGTATTTTATCGGGAGCAAATCCGCCGGGAATTATGACACCCTCTAATTCAGCACAATTAATGGTCGAAGGATTAAGCCCTCTAGTGAGCGTCCCAAGTTTGCTTGTATAAACATCTGCTCTTCCAGAGCCTATTACAATAACCTCGAACCCTGCCTCAAGCATACGATAATACGGATACCAAAACTCAATTTCATTATAATTATCTTCGATAAATATTGCTATTTTCTTCTTTAACATAATAACATCCTTCTTTATTTTTAATATTCTGTATATTTTAGACAAAAGATTATACAACTTTCAATTTTCAATTGACATGCTTGAAGTTTGTTATAACCCTTTATTGAATGTGAACAAATCTTGTACTTTAAAGCACCTGTTTAAGCAATGTACCAATCATACTTGGTCGGTCAGCCACAATAGCACCTACGGCAGTTAATGCTTCAACCTTGTCAGCTACTGTGCCTTTACCTGCAGTAATAATTGCTCCTGCATGGCCCATCTTTTGGCCTTTTGGTGCTGTTCTGCCCCCCATAAAACCAATTAATGGCTTGGTAAATACCCCATTTCCAATAGCCTCTGCAACTTCCTCTTCCATAGTCCCGCCAATTTCTCCGATCATTACAACGGCATCTGTATCGGGGTCTTTTTCAAAAAGCGGCAGGATTTCCGCAAAACGTGTGAAAGGTATAGGATCCCCTCCGACCCCAATGACAGAGGTAGAACCAAAGCCGGCCTTAACAATTTCAGCTGTAACCTCGTTCGTTAAGGATCCACTTCTGGTCATTAACCCAATACGACCAGGTTTATAAACCCTCTCCAACCAGTATGGAAAAAAGCCCATCATCGCTTTACCAGTGGAGATGATACCTGTTGTATTCCCTCCGATGACCATGGCACCTTCAGAAAGAGCCGCTTTACGGATTTGGACCATTTCATGGAGTGGAATTCCCTCAGCTGTAACGACAATTATTTTAATACCGGAGTCTAAGGCCTCATATATAGCACCTTTGGCAAAACGCGGTGGAACAAAGAGTAAGGAGGCATCGACTTGTTTGTGTTCTACTGCTCTGCGAACTGTATGATAAACCGGTACCCCGTCAACCTCCTGAGCCTCTTTTCCGGGAGTAACACCCACAACGACATTCGTCCCATAGTCTTTCATGTGCTTAGCCCAAAAGCTTCCCTCTTTACCTGTAATTCCTTGGATAAGTACTCTTGTGCTGGAATCAATGATAATACTCATCTTGAACCACCTCCCGCTAACTCCACTGCTCTCTTAACAGCCTCTTCTGTATCATTAAGTGGATTCAAGCCAACACTTCTTAACAACTCCTGGGCCTCTTCTTCACCTGTACCGCGGATAACAGCCACAATCGGAATATCTGGTTTTAACTCTTTAACAGCATCAACAATTCCTTGAGCCATAATATCGGCACGTGCTATTGTGCCAAAAGTAGCAATCAGGATGCACTTTGGTTTACTATCCAGCATCATTTTCATGCATTTTTGGGCTTTATGATAGTTGGGTCCTCCAAACTCAAGATAGTTTGCCACAGTGCCGCCGTAATAGCTGATTAAATCATAGACTACGTTAGCCAGACCTGCACCGGCCACCATCAGGCCAATATCTCCTTCGAATTGGATATAAGGTATACCATCCTGAGCTGCTTCGTATTCAAAATCATTTTTATAGTAATCCTTAGTGAAAGAATAGCGATTCTGTTTAAATAGAGAATTATCGTCAATACTGAACTTTCCGTCGGCAGCGATCATCGTTCCGTCTTTAAGGATCATCAGTGGATTAATCTCCACCAGTTCTGCATCATATTTTACGAATAACTCATAAAGTTTTAAGAGGACTTTACTTCCCGAGGCAGTTTGATCTTTGTTAAGTCCCAGAGAGTACATAACATTACTAGCTTGGAACGGCATCAGACCCTTCGCGAGATCGATTTTTTCCTTGATTATTTTTTCCGGTGTTGTACGAGCTGTTACCTCAATCTCTACCCCGCCATCGAGACATGCCATGACAAGTGCTGATCCACTGACCGGATCAATGGTGATGGCCATATACATTTCCTTTTCAAACTCAACTGCACCTTCAACCAATAATTTCTTACCAGTAACCTTTAAGATACGTTCAGCTTCAACACTTGCCTCTTCTTTAGTTGCTACAAATTTTACCAATCCGGCTTTACCACGACCACCTTGCAAAACTTGTGCTTTTAGTACACAAGGAAGACCAATCTCGGTCAAAGCATTATCTAATTGGCTAATACTACTGATGAGCGTGCTGGCCGGAACAGGAATTCCTTGCTCTTTAAACAGTTCTTTTGCTTGATATTCAAACAGTTTCATTTTTTCAGCCTCCCTATTTTAGCGACCGTATTTAGTCCAATATGACTCAAATAACTCCTCTTCAGTAGGGATTACTTCTGGAATCAACCTGGAAACTTTCGTAATATTAATGAAGTGTTTATAAGAAAGATTTTCCTTGATGTTATTACCTGCCCAGGTACCTCCACCCATGGATAGCGTAAAGTTAAGACCGTTATCGAAGCTTCCTCCATTACCGAAACATTGAACTTGGTTAATCAAGAGTCGACAAACGTCCATCTCCAAGCCAATCCGCTCGATATGGGCTTCATCATTAGTATGCAAACCACAAGAGTGCCCACGTCCGACAAATTTCAAAATTTGCTTAGTTAGCGTTAATGCCTGCTCAAAGTCTTTAACCTTATAAACTGTTAAGACTAAGGAAATTTTTTCACCAGAGAAAGGAAATGCTTTACCTACCCCTGTTTCCTCAACCATGAGGAAGGTGGCATTTTCAGCGTCTGGTGCAGTTATCTCGGCTGCTCTAACCATTTCTTCTGCGGATTTAGCAGTGGTCATACCCCGCCGTTTCCCATTTTGATCCCACATCGCCTTGTGCAGTTGAACTTTTTCCTCAGCATTACAGAGATAACCGCCTTCTTTTTTTAACGCTTCAACCATCTGATCATAGACTGCCGCTTCTATGACCACCGCATTATCACTTGAACAACTGGTTGCAAAGTCGAAGGTCTTACTCAACATAATCTTGTGGGCAGCCTCTTGTAGATTAGCGCTGGCATCGACGACTGAAACAACATTACCAGCACTGACACATACATTAGGGGTGCCACAGGTTTGACCAAGTTTAACATTATTACCAGACCCAGTTACGCTTACCAAGTCAGCTTGTTTCATTAATTCTCCGGTTGATTCTTTAGTCACCGGAAAGGGCAGGGTCTGTACTAGATCAAGAGGTGCACCTATTTTCTTTAGTTCTACATGAATATACTCTACCAGTTTTTCTGAAGTAGTGTACCCTTTAGGGGACGGGGCAATGATGGTAGCATTGCGTCCTTTCAAAGCCATCATCGTAATATTGGCGGGGGTTGCACCTGGATTTGTGGATGGGACCACTGCCGCAACAATGCCCACAGGTTTAGCAATTTCCGTAATCCCTTTAGCCGTATCAATATTTATAACTCCTACTGACTTAGCCACCTGATCCAACAAATCACGCAAGGTACCAAAGGTTTTGCGCTTATTTTTAGTGACCTTGTCTTCAAATTTACCTAATCCTGTATCTCGAACAGAAATCTGAGCGAGTTCTTCAGCATGTTCCTGTTGGTAAATAGCCCAAGCTACTGCTTGAACCAACGTATTCGCTTGTTCCTGTGTATAATCCTTGATTTCTTCCATAGCCGCGCGCCCTCTAGTTATGAGCTCTTCAATAATTAGCTTTGTATCAACGATTGCTTCAGCATCCATTTAATATTCCTTCCTTCCTTCTTTTCATTATTCTCTGAGTTAGATTTATAATTGCTAGCCATAAAATTATTTAATAGTTAATTTTGAAAATTCAGTCTATTTTTATTTAAATTTTTTACCCTGCTAATTTTATGATTGTCCTTTTAGAGGGCGTGAAATCACACGAACTTACACGCCCTATCTAAACTAATTACCAGTTCCTTACATCTAAGTGCTGGTACTTAGGAAGAAAACGGGTAGGCATTTGCAAGGCATCTTTTCTAAACGGAGGAGCAAGTTGGGTTCCATCACAAACGATTTCTAGTAGGAATGGCTTACGTAAGCTTATTGCTCGTGTTAAGGCGGGGCCAACCTCTTCTGGTTTCTCTACACGGATTCCTTCAGCACCCATAGCAATGGCAACCGGCACAAAACTTACAGGATTAGGGATATCTGCACCGACGAAACGATTATTGTAGAAGTCGACTTGATTTTTCTTTTCAGCACACCAAGCTCCATTTCTGAAAACAATGGCTACAACGGGTAGGTTATGCTCCACTGCAGTACTTACCTCGTGCAAGCTCATCCCCCATGCTCCATCCCCAACAATTGAGATACAGGGTACGTCCGGACTAGCCATTTGGGCTCCTAGTGCTGCTGGATAAGCAAATCCTGTGTTCCCAAAGGTAAGAGCTGCAATATGCTTACCCTCCCCTTTAAACTCAAGATAACTGTTCGACGTCGAAGCAACGTTTCCAATATCCGTCGCTACGATGGCATTGTCCGGCAAGGCTTTTTGAATTTCTAACAATGCACGACGGGGATTAATCGGTACTCCATCAACCATGGCTAAGGTGATCAATTCTTCTCTCCAAGCCTTTACGCGTGCTTCGATTGTCCCCATACGAGCTTGATCTACTTTAGGAGCAGGTAGTTTATCTTCTAAGCGCTTAAGGATCTCCAGAGAAGCTTCCTTAGCGTCACCGATAATACCCACTTCCACAGGATGTGTACGAGCTAGATTTCTTGGATTTATATCGACTTGAATAATCTTGGCACTTTCCGGGAAGTAATTGATATCGTATTGCGGCAAGGTCCCAAATACGGATAACCTAGTTCCGAGAGCCAAGATCACATCAGCCTCGGCCAGTGAGTGCATGGCTGCTTTAGATCCCATATAACCGATTGGTCCAACCCAGAGAGGATGATCACATGGGAAGGCGTCATTATGCATATAAGTACAAGCAACCGGAGCCGTTAGAAGTTCAGAAATTCTTGCCACAATATCAGTGCTCTTGGTATCTACGACTCCACGTCCGGAAACAATGACAGGAGTCTTAGCGGAAAGGAGGATTTCAGCAGCCCTATCAAGAGCCTCGATAGAACCACAACCACGGTTATCGACTCGATATTGATGAGGTTCTAAAATCTGTTCTTCAACTTCTCCGTAAAAGTAATCTCGGGGGATGTCATAAAGTACAGGTCCACGTTCTGCATAGGCAATGCGGAATGCCGTTCTTAAACAATCTGCAGCACGTTTGGGATGCGGAACTCTGATTGTAGCCTTTGTGATAGCCTTGAAAATTTGTACAGTATCAGCTTCTTGGAAGCCATCCCAACCGATAGTAGGTGTACCAGCAGATGGACAAAGAATAACCATTGGGGTATGTGCCGAATTCGCAGCAGCAACAGAGGTAACCATGTTCGTAATTCCTGGACCATTTTGTCCGATGATTACACCACATTTCCCTGTAACGCGACAGAAGGCATCTTCCATATGGCCCGCAGATTGTTCATGACGCACCGGGATAAATTTAATTCCAGCCGTCGGGAATAAGTCAAGTAGATCCATAAATGCTGAACCTAGAATACCAGTTACATGGTCTACACCCTCTGCTAATAGTGTCTCACAAATAGCTTCACTTGGTGTCATTTTGACTTTTGCCATTTTTCTTTAACCCTCCTTCTCAATTACTTCTTTAGTTATTTCGACTTTCGTACGGACGTCATGATGTCCGTACCAGTTGATTGTTTATACTATATGGTCATCTAATCAATAAGTCAATTCTTTTGACACTAGTCCTTAATAAAGAATTTTAATGGCCAAAGAGATCAATTATCTATTTCCCACCCATCTTACTTTACTAATCAACAGCAATGGTAAAAATAAAGAAAGTCCTCACCTTTTTCAAGGGCGAGGACTCTTAACGCTTCCTTATTGACGTGACATCCTAATATTTACTGAATATATATCGGCTCGTAAAGTTGAACTAACAAACTCAATCAGCACACCCTCATTATCCCAGGTCGATCTTTTTATTACAAGTACGCTTGCTGTTTTAGAAATACCTAACAAGGCAGCATCTTCTTTTGAAGGTTTGTTACTGGTGATTATTTCTTCAGCCGACCATGGAGTAATTCCCATCTCAGATTCCAGCAGCTTATAAATATTGGTATCATTTAAATCATAACTCGCCAATCTTAGTCCCGTTTCTGTTTTGAAACACTTTCTCTCAATGGCAACTACTTTGTCGTTGGCAGAACGCAATCTTTCAATTTCATAGAATTCTTGTCCTCCAAACATATCCGAAATTACTTGCGGCGAAGACTTAATTCCCTTAGAGAGCAACTTGGCCCCTGGTTTCATTCCTGCTCGTTTAATCGTTTCAGAAAAAGTACTAATATTTCCCAGCCATTGTTCTTGGATCGGTCTCAATGAAACAAATGTCCCTTTACCATGCTTTTTTTCTACGACTCCTTCTCGTTCTAAGGCCCCTACTGCCTCTCGAACCGTGGTTCGGCTCACAGAAAAAATATCCATGAGTTCTCTTTCACTGGGTATCTTACCCTCAATATTTCCATTTCGAATCTCGTCATTCAGACAATCCTTTATTTGAACATGTAATGGTAATTGACTTTTAGTATTTATTTTCACTTTTAAATCGCTCCACTTCCGCTATATGGGTTAAAATAATACATCGCAACATCACGACGTACGTACCACTGTTCTTAATATAATGTAAATCTTCTAAATAGTCAATTGGCTTAAAATTTCTTTCATAATCCTATAATAACGCTAATTTGAAGTAAATGGTACCCCCTCTCGATGCTCATTATGTATTGTGTATAATCAGCTATTGAATGCACGATAAAGGTAGTTTCTTAAAGATAATTAGAGTATAATAGTTTTCTGGAAGGTTGCAACAAAAAATTTGCGGTAGAGGTTATGTCGATTGACTATAAAAAGACAGCCAGATAGTTGCAATTCTGGCTGTCTTTAATATTACTGACTCGTTGGCTAGCCAACTTTATTTTGGGGCAAACTTTTCATATTCGGCCATAGAATTCCTTGTCCGTCTTAGTCTTTTATCAGTATTGCGCCCATTGGGCAATATCGGACACATTTGTTGCACTTTATACATTTATCTTCATCAACAACTGGTGCATCAAAGCCATTCTGTTCTAGCGCTCCCACAGGGCATACTCTAATAGAAGGACAAGAATGATTTTGGGGACATCGATTTTTCTGGACTGATATTTTCATTTTCGAACAACCCTCCTGCAAAGTATTTTACCTAATTGGCTATTAGTATAAGCTTACTGGTACTAAGCTTAACTAGTTACCCTCACCCCGCATACCCCCTAGGGGTATACTGGTATTGTAATGGGAACAGGATTATTTGTCAAGGAAAAATTATCGGCTTTCGGTCAGGTGTTTTTTCTGGGACGCCTGTTTCCTGAGAATCAGACTAATAGTCCTTAAGCAATTTCAAATCTCCATTTATCAATAAAATGGAGGACTAACAAGATTTGTGTAGAATAATAGTACAATACCGCTGAAGATCAGGAAGGAGAACCTTTATGAGCAAAATTCAAATGAATGTCCCCTTAGTAGAAATGGACGGGGACGAAATGACAAGAATTATTTGGCAATGGATAAAGGAATTATTAATTGAACCCTATGTTGACCTTAAGACCGAGTATTACGATTTAGGATTGCAAAAAAGGGATGAGTCTAACGACCAAATTACCATTGATTCAGCCCTTGCTACTAAAAAATATGGTGTAGCGGTCAAATGTGCCACGATTACGCCTAATGCCCAAAGGGTTGAAGAGTATCACTTAAAAAAAATGTGGAAAAGTCCTAACGGTACGATTCGAGCAATACTTGATGGCACTGTTTTCAGAGCACCGATCATCGTTGACGGTATTAAGCCTTTTATTCGCACTTGGACAAAGCCTATTACGATTGCAAGGCATGCCTATGGAGATATCTACAAGAATGTTGAGTACAGAGTCGGCGGCCCAGGTAAAGCCGAGCTTGTCTTTACCGGAGAGAACGGGGAAACCCGCCAGACTATTTTTGATTTCAACGATACAGGAATCATCATGGGCATGTACAATATCGATAAATCAATCGAAGGCTTTGCTCGGACCTGCTTTAATTATGCTCTGGAAGTTAAGCAAGATTTATGGTTTTCCACGAAAGATACGATTTCCAAGATCTATGATCATACTTTCAAGGATATCTTTCAGAGGATCTACGACCAAGAATACAAACTAAAGTTTGAAGAAGCCAAGATCGAATACTTCTACACTCTTATCGATGACGCCGTAGCTCGTGTTGTTCGCTCAGAAGGTGGTTTTGTCTGGGCATGCAAGAATTACGATGGTGATGTCATGTCCGACATGGTAGCCACTGCGTTTGGTAGCTTAGCCATGATGACGTCTGTGTTATTATCTCCCGATGGTCATTATGAATATGAGGCAGCTCACGGAACAGTCACCCGGCATTATTACAAACACCTTAAAGGAGAAGAAACTTCAACTAATTCCATGGCCACGATTTTCGCCTGGACAGGAGCCTTAAGAAAACGGGGCGAATTGGACGGAAACGAAGAGCTTGTGATCTTTGCCGACAAGTTAGAAGCCGCTTCCATTAAGACCATTGAAGAAGGGGTTATGACTAAGGATTTAGCAGAACTCTCTGAGATACCGAATAAGAAAATCGTCTCAACGCGAGACTTCCTTGTTGGAATTCAACAACGTTTGAATATAATCCTATAACATTGAAGTTTTGCTAGGAGCTGCCCACTTAGGGGAGCTCCTTTGCTTTTTTAGAGTCATAGCATGTTTTAAGTTCGAACATCTTTGAACGAGTCATGGCGGGTTCTAACGTTGAACATTTTTGCTCGTTTCATGTCCAGCGTATAGAAAGCACTTCCATATTGCATAATAGGAATCAGGAGGTGTTTCTCATAGAGCTTTATTGGCTTATTCAGGCAGTTGCCTACTGGTCTCTGGTTTTATTATTAATACCCCTTAACTATCTTAAAAAGCTTATGTTGTTTTCTTTTCTAGGTGGGTTCATCTATACATGGATCGTTCAAATAGTTGCCGTCAATCTTTATAAAGGTTGGATTTTTGCATCAGATATACTCATGATCTACAATATTCCCGTATTTTTTACTTTGAGTTGGTTTGCCGTTACTACAATTTACGGTTATCTATTATGGCGTTTTCCAAGATATCAGCTATGGATTGTTTTATTCTTTATTTTATGGGCGACTGTTATGAACTACACAGCCCTATCACTTAATCAGATATTCCTTCCGAAATGGAGTATCCCTCAAACGTTTATGTTTGCAATTTTTTCTCATGTACTTTTACTTTATGCTTTTAAATATCTCCATCATGTGAATGAGTTAGGTGCTACCGAAACTATGCTAGAGGATTCATTTCTTTTGTTTAAACCCGAGTTTGGCGACATTTTTTTCCAGACCCAGGCGTAGCAAGGCTTTAGACCATGCGTAAGAAAGCGTTTTGTCACTACAACATGTTTTACAGTAAGAAATTATTGAACTGGTTAATCACTTTCGGCTTCATCATTTTTTCACAACTAAATAATTTGACCAATTTTTCCTGCTGGTCAGTCATCTCTGTAATAGTTAATGAACGTTGAGAAGAATTTTTTAACCCAACCTGATTTAATCGACAGCTACTCACTTGTCGCAGCAGTTCTTCAGACGACTGTGTGATTTCCGCTTTCCTGAGCATCATCTCGATTGAGTTTATCAGCAAGTAAGCTAAGATGCAGATGGTCACATGGGCTTTCACTCGCTCTGGCCGTGTCAAATAGATGGGACGTAATGCAAGTTGTGATTTCATCTCTCGAAAAGCTTCTTCA
>NZ_JUEE01000009.1:0-7498 GCF_000802135.1 Desulfosporosinus sp. BICA1-9 | reverse complement strand
CGAATGGGGTCAGTGGAGCGAGATTAGCAAACAGGTCAATAAACTATTTAAAAAACGAAAGGAAGTGAACACGCCTGGTTTATGGCAAGTGCGTAGGAAACTTCTACTAGGGATTGCTTAAACATTAACCTTAAAAACGATCACTGCACAAGTACACTAAGTTGAAAGGCTTGTGCGGAGTGCCTTTAAGGGCGACTAACCGTCGCACATCTGATGTACTTAATGGATGTCTTACTCCATAGGCTTGCGGATGTTTGATACGAGAGTATTGACCCTAGTAGCTGAATCCTGTGACGCTACCGCTTTGTTTAGTCAGCAAAGTGAAGATATTAGGCAAATGTATAGAATTGTTTAGTATTTGGAAACCAGGAACCGGATGTTTAAAAGACCATCAAGCAATCAATCCAGCGGTGGAGACACCACCTTCATTGCGGCAGAGTGCCAAATTACCGGATCAATCACTATTAAAGGTAATGCAAGAATTGACGGGAAAATTGATGGAAATGTCCATGTAACCGGCGATTTGATAATTGGTGCAAATGCCTTCTTGAAGGCTAATATTGAGGCAAGCACTGTTAGCCTTGCTGGAGAAGTGCATGGTAATATCAAAACTACGGATCTATTGGAATTGAATCCTACTGCTCGCTTAGTCGGCGATATTTGCACCCGTCAGTTTAAAGTAGAACAAGGTGCCCATTTTACTGGGGCGAGTCAGCTTCTTGAAGAGGCTACAACTCCTTTATCCTTAACTGAAGATAGCAAAGAACTTCACGCAGTGAAAGACAAGAAACTCGTTTCAAAGCGTTCATGAGTTCTTTCAGCGGCAAGCTAATATACTTGAAATAATAAAACCGGAAGGGCAGTTGAACCAGCAATCCTGGTCAACTGCCCTTGTACTTTACACAGTTTTTTAGCATTAAGGATTTTTAAAATCTTTATCCATTATGGAGCTTTGGGTAATATTGAAATCTCAAACCAATATTCTTTTAATTTTATGATTGCGTTTATGAATCCCTCAAAGCCGACTGGCTTTTGAATATAGCTGTTTGCACCTAATTGATAGCATTTTTCTATATCTCTAATATCGTTGGAAGTCGTTAATACGACAACCGGTATCTTTTTCAAATTAAGATCTGACTTTATTATTTTTAGCACTTCTCTTCCATCGATTCCCGGCAAGTTCAAATCAAGCAATATTAACCCTGGAAATAGAATTTTTTCTCCCTCAAATTTGCCCCTTCCGAATAAATAATCTAGGCATTCATCGCCCATTTCAAATCTTATGACTTTATTATTCATCCCTACCTTTTTGAATGCTCTTATAGTAGTATCATAATCCTCTGGGCTATCTTCAACTATTATAATTAGGCTATTAGTATCATTTTTCATTAGTATCCTCCACTGAGCAAGTATTTTTTCCTTCTGTCACAGTAAAGTAAAAGGTTGTCCCTTCCCTTAATTTCGATTCTATCCATATTTCACCACCTTGTAAGGCAACACATTTTTTTGTAATGGTTAGCCCAGCTCCTGTGCCTCCTCCATACTTATCTCTGGGGTGCAATCTCTTAAAAATCATGAAAACATTCTGGAAATGTTTTTCCTCTATCCCTATTCCATTATCTTTAACGTAAAAGATTGGGCTATTCGATTCTGTAGACATATACCCAACTTCAATATACCTTTCGGCCTTATCATTATATTTTAATGCATTTCCGATTATATTTTTAAATATTTCTGTGGTTCTTAACCGATCGCAGATAATTACTGGTTGATTCTTCATAATATTAATGATAGTTGGTCTCTCTTTAATTGTAAGCTCAAATGAACTAACTGCCTCATCAATAATATCTCCTATTGAAACAGTTTTTTGTTCTGCGGATGTTCTACCCAGTCGCGAATAAAATAAAAGTGAGTCAATAAACTGGTCTAATCTATTAGCAAGTTTACTTACTGTAGTAAGCATAGTTTTTCCTTCATCATCAAGTTTATCGGTGTAATCTTCTAATAGAAAGTTTGAATAATTGTTTATACCTCGTAAGGGTTCTTTTAGGTCATGTGAGGCAATATATGCAAAATCATCAAGTTCTTTATTGCTCTTTTGCAATTCTAGGGTTAACTTTTCTAATTTATATTTTTCAATGGTTAATTCTAGATTTAGGTTTTCTTCTATATTTAGCAAATTAGATATCTTTTTATTAATTTCCAATTGTTGTTTTTTAGCTAATCCTAAATTCCCAATCATTTTTGCTAATTTTAACAGAAACTCCATAGTTTTTTTAATTTTACCTTCTGTGAATACTGGCGTTTTGTTTAACGCTTCAAGATATAAGGATTCATCAAATCCAAACTCTTTTGCTTGTGCTTTAAAATAGTTTAGATCAGGTGCTTCAAATAATAATTGACCGATAAAAAGATTTCCCATATGATTTTCTTCAATTATTATCGGAACAGCAACATCCATCAATCCATTTTTGCATTTATAAATATTATATTGTTTCCCTTTACTCAATTGAGCTGCAAGTACGGTATCACTTTCGGTACACTTTTTACTCGTTAAAGGGTGTATCCGATGAAATTTTGTACAAATATCCGCCCAACCAGTTGCCGTAAGAATTTGCCCATCTAAGTCAAGTATGGCAGTTCCAAATCCAGTCGCTGTAGTAAAACTTTCTAGAAGTGATTGAAGTTCATTGATGTCAATAAGCTCAGAAAATTTATAGTCCATAATAATCTTCCTGCCTTCATTTTTGACTTAAAGACTTACCTAAAATTCTATCCTATCTCGACCGTTATTCTTTGCCGAAAACAATGATTTATCTGCATTCTTAAGACACTCATAAACTATATCGTTAATAGTATTCATTTCCGCTATACCTTGGCTAAGCGTTACAACTTTACTTACAGTTGAAGCCTCATGTTTAATAGCAAGATTTGAAATATTTTTTCTAATTCTTTCAGCTACACGAAGCGCCCCATTCTTATTAGTATTTGGAAGAATTACGACAAATTCCTCTCCACCATACCTCACTACAATATCAGAAGGACGTAGCAAAGAGAGTCTTATTTCCTGTGCGATTTTTTTAAGACAATTGTCTCCTTCCTGATGTCCGTAAAAATCATTATAATTTTTAAAAAAATCAATATCTAACATTATCAGAGATAACGATTCATTTTCCCTTAGACATTTTTTCCATTCTTTCTCTATATTCTCATCAAAATATCTTCTATTGTATATCCCTGTTAAAGAATCAAAAAAGGTCTTTGCCGCTAATTCTGTTTCTCTTAGTTTGATTTCAGTAATATCGTTGATTATTCCGATTATACCATTTACCTCACCTAAGGAGTTATTATAAGTTACTTTCTTAAAAACAACGTATTTCTTTTCATGATTACTAGTTTCATACTCATATTCATAAGTCTGAGTTCCTGGATTATCAAATAACTGTTGATCCATAGAGTCATATTTTTCAGCATTATTCTTCTTTGAGATCTCATAGACACCTTTACCAATAATTTCTTCTTTATCTTTACCAATGAACGTTTCAAAGGCTTTATTACATCCAAGATAGCTTCCTTTTCTATCTTTGTAGAATAAAGGTACAGGTATAATATCTATCATAGTTTTTATGAATTCATTATAGGATTTTTCTTTATAGTCAAAATCCCTTTTTTGAATTCCTTTCATAATAGATTTGTTTAGCAATGTTCCTGATATTTCACTTTTTACAATATAATCAAATGCACCCATTTTAATCGATTCAACCGCTATCTTCTCATTTCCTTGCCCTGTCAGAAATATAATCGGAGTATCAATTTTTTGGTAGCTACGAAATTCTGTTATGAACTCAAGTCCATTCATGGCAGGAAAATAATAATCTAAAATAATACAATCAACGGTGTCTTGGGTTAATTCTATTAAAGCCTCTTCAGGGTTTGTATATTCAACTATTATATACTCACTATTTTGTTTTGATAGCATCTTCTTTATGGCGAAAATATCGTCCAGATTATCATCAATTATTGCTATTTTATAGTTCATATGGCAGCTCATCCTTTCTTAATTAACACTACAGTCAGTTCAGCAATTGTTGATGAATCAGCGAAAATATAACGCTTTTAAAACATTCGACTTATTATCTCTAATTCCTTCTTAATAACTCCTCTAACATCAGAAAAATACTTTATACTTTCTGTTTATAGCCATTCCACGCATTTCTTCTCTCCAAATATCGAGGTCTTTCTCCTTCAACTTAAAAGTGAATAAAAAGGGGGAGTTTGAGTTCGAAAATACGTCAAGAGGGCAATCGCACACGTAATATGTTGTGATCACCCTCTTGCTTTATCCTGAGGTTACCTACCTATATTCCGCATAATCTTATTATAGAAACTATGCGTTTTATCCTTTCGTTCAGTTTAAAGGTTATAGTTCAGTATGCAAATCTCTCTTATCTAAGGCATTAATATAAGCTTTGGCACTGGCTTCAATAATATCCGTGGAAAAACCCTTGCCTACTACAAGGCGGCCATCATCATAGCGCAATTTAACAGTCGCTTCCCCTAGAGCCTCGCTACTCCGAGTCACAGACTTGAGGGTATAATCTTCAAGGAGAGCTATATTGCCAGTGATTCTATCAATCGCGTTGAATAGAGCATTGACCGGACCGTTCCCGCAAGCGGCATCAGTAATAAGAATTCCCTCTATTTCCAGGATTACGGTGGCGGTCGCCATCTCAACCCCATTTGTCGCGATAGACATACTCTGCAGCACAATATTACTTTCTATCCCACCAGAATCCCCCATGAGGACATATAGATCTTGATCGAACACTTCTTTCTTCTGATCCGCCAACTGTAAGAATCTTTGATATACGTCATCCAACTGAGCGCCCTCTATGGTATACCCTAATTCCTCCAGGCAATGTTGGAGGGCATGTCTTCCGGATCTTGCTGTCAGGCTGATGATATTTTGAGGTACACCGATGGTTTCAGGCTTGATAATTTCATAGGTTTCCCTATCTTTCAGAACCCCATCTTGATGGATACCTGAGGCATGATTGAATGCATTGGCTCCTACAATCGCTTTATGATCCGGGACCGTCACACCAGTTATCCGAGAAACGAGTCTGCTGGTAGCAGAAATTTCACGGGTCTTTATTCTACTCTCCACTCCGTACCCATCACGCCGGGTATAAATGGACATTATGACTTCTTCCAAAGAAGTATTACCAGCCCGCTCTCCAATACCGTTAATAGTTCCTTCTACTTGGCTCGCTCCCGCTTTAATCCCTGCCAGGGAATTTGCAGTTGCCATTCCTAAATCGTTGTGGCAATGAACACTGACAACCGCTTTATCAATATTCTTCACATTCTTGATAACATAACTAATCAGTTCTCCGTATTCCCACGGGTTAGCATAACCGACTGTATCCGGAAGGTTAACGACTGTAGCTCCAGCAGAAATCACGTTTTCGATCACTCTGGCCAAGAAGGTTGGGTCACTGCGGAAAGCATCTTCTGCGTAAAACTCCACATCGCTCACATATTTTTTGGCATATTTCACGGCAGCAACCGCTTGCTCCACGACTTGATCTGGAGTAAGCTTTAACTTCTTTGCCATGTGAACCGGAGATACCCCTATGCCCGTGTGGATTCGAGGGTATTCTGCTTTGCGTAACGCTTCGGCACAAAGATCAATGTCTGGGACAACGGCTCTTGTCAAACCACAGATAATGACTCCTTTAACTTCCTTAGCAATCGTTCGGACAGACTCCATGTCTCCCGGCGAAGAAGCTGGGAAACCGGCTTCAATAACATCCACCCCGAGCTTCACTAACTGGTGGCCAATCTCTAACTTCTCTTTAACATTCAGAGTTATCCCCAAGGATTGCTCTCCATCTCTGAGGGTAGTATCAAAAACATACAATTTACGCATTAGCTTTTCCTCCTTAAAAATAAATAAACCCTTCGTCTCATATTTGAGACGAAGGGTTAGTTTCGCGGTACCACTCAAGTTGACAACTAACAAATAGCTGTCTTCTCTGCAGATACGGGAGTAATCGTGGTTCGTGGTCCGATGTTCGTGGTTCGACCCTAAAAAACTACTTTTGGTTCGAACTTGGCGCATCGAACTTCGAACATCGAAGTTCCGATATCTCCTTCCTTTTAACGGTGGAAGCTCCGTCCGAGCCTACTTTTAATCCAATTTCGGTCGGCTACTCGAGGAAGAGTTCCAATCCTATCCATTACTGCCTTGCACCAAACGGCAACTCTCTTTAAATGGAAACAGATTGTACTATGTCCTCTCATCGTCATTTTAGCAGTTTTAACTATTCTATACTACTTCTCGATATTGTCAAGTGTCTTATTATAATCTTTGGCTATTCTTTAGCTGAAATCGCTTCTAGATTTTAATCTATGTACTATCATGGTCAATTGTGCCAATTACTACCGACTCTAATGCCAGCATCATTAATTCTCTGGCTCTTAGCTCTTTTCATTCCAACTGCCCTCAGTTTGTTGTCTCTCCAAATTCGGTTTATTCTTTCTACTCCAAGTTTTTCGATATCATTGGGCGCGGGCCTCTTGCAGCACCAGCATATTGCTTATGGCATCGAACCTTCCAAATACGGCTCCATGCTCGGGGAAGTATATTTTCAGCCACCGCTGTTTACGGTTTTTTATGCTATCCATTTCCTTTTGTATGCGCATTCTGCAAGCCGTTGCTATTCGCAGTTCCGCGTAGATCCCTTCCGGAATGTATGGCTCATTGTATTAAAAGAGCCAGAGAACAAGTCTCTGGCTCTTAGTCTTCTCAAAATACCCGTATTGTGTTTTCCTTCTACACCGATTAACGGAGTAGTTGGAGAACACCTTGAGGTTGTTGGTTGGCTTGAGCCATCATGGCTTGAGCGGCTTGGGAAAGGATGTTGTTCTTTTGGAACTGCATCATTTCTTTAGCCATGTCTACGTCACGTATACGGGACTCGGCAGCGGTTAAGTTCTCGCTTGAAGTTCCCAGGTTGGTGACAGTGTGCTCCAGACGATTCGTGAAGGCACCCAACTTAGAACGTTCAGCAGAGACGCTAGTAATTGCGTCATCAATTACACTAATTGCTGCAGTCGCCTTAGCAGCAGTGGAAATATCAAGTGAGTATTCGGTAGTGTCATTGTTTGTACCATCGGTTACATTCCCCGAAGCTACATAGGATGCAACTTGCCCGTCTTTAGCTACTCTCGTACCCGTGCTGTCAGCACTTACACCTAAGGCTTTACTGCGCATATCCGAAATATCAATGCCCATAGTCTGCTGAGCATTAGCACCTACTTGTAGCTTAAGTCCGTTGTCTACGGCATTCGTACCAGTAGTGCTAACAGCACCCTCTGCAGCTGTCAACTTTAAGGTTTTAGCAAGATCACCAGAGCTAATAGATACTGTACCTGTTTCTCCAGTATTGCCCGAACTTATTTCAAACTTACCATCAACCACGTTTACAGTTGC
>NZ_JUEE01000008.1:0-10676 GCF_000802135.1 Desulfosporosinus sp. BICA1-9 | reverse complement strand
GTGCCGCGTATGATTAGTAAAACCCTATGGGTTTCTTCATCGATTAAAACAGTACAACCTGTCGACTTGTCCCCTTTGCGAAGATTGATGTCATCGATCGCCAAAACCCTTACATCGTTTCGCTTTAGATTAGATTCAATTTGCTTGGCAGACTCCACTTTTAAATATCTTGCGATTGAGTCATTGCTCACCAAAGCTCCATCTCTCTTTAGCGCGTCTTCCGCAGGTTTGCATCCGTTTTCCAATGCCCGTTCTACACAGTATTTCTTAAAACGGATTGTTTTTCGTGCGGTTTCTTCGCCAAAACCATCCAACCGTTCCACAAAACGGGTATGCGGGCAATTGAGGTTTTCACAGAAATATTTTTTCCTGCGTACAACATGATATACCGCCAATCCGCCCTGTGGTATGTCTTGTAATGGCTTGTCAAAGTAGTCCTTACATTCCTTGTTGCTCATCATGCCGCAAAAGGGGCACATTGCTTCACTTGAACGAGAATCCCAATAATACCGGATTTTTTTGCTGTCCCGTTCAATATTTTGAAGAATTAAAAAATCAGGAACAATTCCACCAAAATCAAAGAATGTTCTTGCTTCCATTTCAATCTTGTATATTTGTTGAATCTCTCCTTGGGTAAAGCACTCTTTATGTAATGCTGTTGAAAAAATACCATACCAATCCTTTGTACACATATCACACCTCACAGGCTTAATTCTATAGTATATCATAATGTGAAAACCCGTGGATGTTCAGCACTTCCTTCATCTCATTTGAGTAAGAGCCTGAAATACTTAAATGAGGCTGTTTCTAATCTTAAATCCATCATAAATTTTCGAGATGCTCAATGATATTTTTCATATTGCTATACTTCAATATTGTATTTACAGTATCTTTTTAAAAATTATCCGGCATATTCTTTTTTATAAAACAGTGCTTGCCGTTAACTCATGGATGAGGGCCCTTGTTGCTATACGCTTAGCAAGCCTTCCAAACTTCCTCATAGATCCTGCTGTGGTTGATCCCGCCATAAAAAAGGACAGCCCCATTAACCGCCTACCAGTGGTAAGGCAAAGCCGTTCTTAAACATTGTATGAGCGGAATCGTAGCCCTTTAGATCATCCTCAAAGAGATCAATAAACTGTAAGCGTACGTCAGTCGCCAGATCACTTTCCTGGAAAAACTGAACCAAATCCTCATACATTTCTCCCATGGTTTTTTCCGCTGTTGAAGCACACGACCCACCGCAACTACACGCACCAGCAGGTGCCTCTTCACGGATTCCGAACACATCTACTTGAACCATAAGCGATAAACTCCCCTCATTAAAGAATCTACTTTTTCTGTGATCCATTAACACCGTTTAAACTCTAATTCATCAAGTCTTCCTTGGGAAACCAGTGGGTTGTGTTATTTGCAAATTTAACCAACATCAACATAACGGGCACTTCTACGAGCACCCCTACTATAGTCGCTAAAGCAACCGGCGATGTCGCACCGAAGAGAGCGATGGCAACAGCAACAGATAACTCGAAGAAATTAGAGGCTCCAATCATTCCGGCAGGAGCCGCAATGCAATGGGCCAACTTTAAACCTCTTGCTGTAAAGTAATATATAAAGAAGATCAGGACCGTCTGAATTGTAAGTGGGATGGCGATTAAAAAGATGTGTAAGGGGTTTTCTAGGATAACATTGCCTTGGAATGAGAAAATAATGACCAGCGTCAGCAACAACCCAGCGACTGTAATGTTGTTGAATTTCGGGAGAAACGAGTTAAGAAAGTAGTCTTCTCCTTTATTTTTAATCACGGATATACGAGTCAATATTCCTGCCGTAAGAGGTATCACGACAAAGAGTACAACGGATAAAATAAGAGTCTCCCAGGGTATGTGTACTCCGCTGATGCCTAATAAAAAGGCCACGATTGGTGTGAACGCAACAAGGATGATTAGGTCATTCGTTGCTACTTGTACGACGGTATAAGCTGGATTGCCTTTTGTTAAATGACTCCATACAAAGACCATCGCTGTGCAGGGTGCAGCCCCGAGCAAAATAGCTCCTACCAAATAATCTCGTGCTAGATCTACCGGAATAAAGGCCTTAAAAACCACGTAAAAGAAGAACGCTGCAATTCCATACATTGTAAAGGGCTTAATAAGCCAATTGATCACCCATGTCAAATATAAGCCTTTTGGATTTTTCCCCACATTTTTTACGCTTTGAAAATCAACTTTCATCATCATTGGATAGATCATAACCCAAATCAGAATGGCGATGGGTATTGATACGTTCGCATATTCAAACTGTCCTAAAAAATCAGGAATAAACGGTAAGAACTTTCCGATAAATACGCCAACAACCATGCATAGAGCCACCCAAACCGTTAGATATCTTTCAAAAAAACCCATAATACGTCCTCCAATCTTATCTATAGTTTAACATCCTTTAGCATTAACAAGCCGTTCTTCATCTTCCTTGACCTTAGGAAACGTGGGCAAAAGCAAGATCATCAGCACGTTTTCCATGTTCAATGAATAATAAGTCCATTGTCCTCCCCTGCGTTCAAGCACAAATCCGGCTTGACGCAGGCGTCTCATCTGTTGGGACACCCCTGGTTGACTAATTCCTAGGACTTCCGTCAAATCACAGACACACAACTCCCGCCCCTTTAGCAAGGATAAAATTCTTAACCGTGTTTTATCTCCCAATACTTTGAATTCTTCTACCATTGCTTCAAGACGCTGTTCTGCACTCAAGTGCTTACCCCCTTATATTTGTTTTTATATAATTGATTGCTTATATGTTTATATTATTATATGTAGTGGCTTTTTGCAAGTAGAGACAGAAGAATGATTTGACCTAAAGACGTACATAGAAACTAACTAAACCCGAAGTCCATCATTAATACTAATCTTCATTTTTCGCTTCCCTAATTCTTGCTCTACTAAAAGAAGGTGTTGTAGGGGAGGCAAGCTTTCGTCATCCTCTATAATTCTTTCTATGTAATATAGGCAGTTGGCTTTATCCTCTTGTGAGTTGTTCAAAGTTTTATACTTAAAACAGCTTACGAGGTCGTTGTTGTCTTCAATACCCAAGCCGCAGCTCTGACATGTTTTCATGCATCCACTTCCTTTCAAATTTTCCCAGCTTCTTTAAATTTCTTCATTTATATTAAAGATCCTCCTGCGATAAGAAAACCATCTAGCACAGGAGGCAAGTTTGAGAGTAGCCGTACGTTTATCTCCAATGTTTTCTGTAGCATTCTCCTCATGGATCAACCATGTTATATCGCGTTTGAAAACATTAACTTCTTGACAAACAAACTTAGAAAGGAATACTATATACATATACCCATATGTGCATAGGTTAATAATACAAGTTGCTAATATTAATTTTAAGGAGCGTAAAATGAATCAATTGACGAATATCTATAAACTTTTATCCGATGAAACCAGACTACGGATCATCGTACTTCTCTATCAGCAAGATCTTTGCGTTTGTGAACTTGGTGGTATCTTAGAGGTTCCACAGCCTAAGATATCTAAGAATCTATCTAAATTAAGGGATATGAATTTAGTCCTTGATGAACGAAAAGAAAAATTTGTCTTCTATTCTTTAAAAACTGAAAATGCTGTCTTACTTAATACCTTGAAATACATTTTAGAAGAGCTTGAGTCGTACCCTCAGCTTGTCATCGATCAGGGCAGACTTGCTGATAAAGAAAAGTATTTGAATCAATGTTGTGTGAACTGCGATTAATAACCTAAATTTAGGAGCTGATCTAATGTTTATCTTTGAATGGTTGAATAACCAAGTTCTAAGAATGGATTGGATTTCCAACTTAGTTAAACTATTAGTAGAAAATGTATTCGGACTGAATGTATCTGATCGCCTGGGTGGAAGTCTTCATTTTTTTATCTACGATGTTATTAAGATATTTATCTTGTTATCCGTCCTGATCTTTATCATCTCCTATATCCAAAGCTTTTTCCCACCGGAAAGAACCCGCAAAATACTCGGCAACTTTAAGGGCATTACTGCAAATATATTAGGAGCTTTACTTGGAACCGTTACGCCGTTTTGTTCCTGCTCTTCAATTCCATTATTCATAGGCTTTACAAGTGCCGGGCTACCGCTGGGCGTTACGTTTTCGTTCCTCATTTCATCCCCTCTGGTTGATCTGGCATCCGTCATATTACTTGCCAGTATCTTTAATTGGAAAATCGCCATTGCCTATGTCGTGGTAGGTCTTATTCTCGCTGTCATTGGTGGAACAATCATCAGTATATTAAAGCTTGAAAACTATGTGGAGCCTTTTGTTTACAGCAATAAGATGATGGAGTTAGAACAGGAAGAACTGACTGTCAAGGACAGACTTGAAATCTCAAAAGATCAAGTTCTTGATATCATCAAAAAAGTATGGCTGTATATCCTGATCGGTGTCGGTATCGGCGCAGCCATTCATAACTGGATCCCAGAATCCATAATTTCTACGGTACTTGGGCAGGACAAATGGTACTCTGTCCTAGTTGCAACCATGGTTGGCATACCGATGTATGCTGATATTTTCGGAACTTTACCCATCGCAGAAGCCTTAGTCTTAAAAGGTGTTGGCATAGGAACTGCTCTATCCTTGATGATGGCGGTAACCGCACTATCACTTCCGTCCATGATTATGCTTAATAAGGTGGTGAAAACAAAGCTCCTTGTCATATTTGCTGGAATCGTTACCGTGGGAATCCTTATTATTGGATATACCTTTAATGCCTTGGGCTATTTACTCTTATAATCGATTGAATTTATTTTAACAAATATACATTAAAACAATGAAAAAATGGGAGGGTTGCACTACCTTGTAATCTATCAAGACGCTAAAGTATAAAAAGCCCTGTAATTTAGTTTCATTATTAAATACTACCAGCACTATTATATATATACTTCTTCTCTCTTTCATTTAATAGCTTTCCGGTGATATACGCAATTAGAATAATTACAGGAATATTTATCACAAACCGCGTCATCATGAACTTCCACCCCATCGCAGAAGCCTCAAATAAAAGCATCGGTATTTTAGTCGTTGACCAGGCACCGAGAAAGATTAAGACATTAGAAAGCTTGCTCTCCTTCTGAAGGAGAACTCCCGCTATAGGAAACGCTGCATATAACGGCCCAGCTGCAGCCGAACCTAAGAAAAATGCGATTAGAACCCCAAGGATTCCTGATTTCTCGCCCATCAATTTGATCATTGTTTCTCGTTTTACCCATACATCCAAAAGCCCCAATAGAATAAATATGGGTGGAAGAATCGAAAGCATCTCTATAGCATTACTCCATGTGATGTCAATTGACGTTTGACCCGTTGATGGATACAAAGCATAGACGATGATATTAAGGATGATCAATCCCAAGAAATACTTGTATCGTTTAAGTAACGTTTTCATCCCAACACCACCCCGATTGCAATTGCGACGATAAACGAAAATACGAAGGCTAAGCTATTCCTGAGTATTGTGGCCTTTCTGCCAAAATACTTTATCTCCAGAGGGATTGTCACGATTCCAACCATCATTAACGTTGAGATAAATACGGCGATTTGCATAAACCCCGCACCGTTGTTCAACAAGGCCGAAGCTAAAGGAAAGGCCACAAATCCGGGTATTAAGGTAACTGAACCGACAATAGAGGCCATAAGCATTCCCCACCACCCAGATTTTTCTCCGATTAATCCAGAGATCACTTCAGGGCTCAAAACTGCCAGCATAATACCTATAATCACTAAGATTGACAAGAATTGCGGAAGAATATTTTCAAAAGACTTCCACGACTTCTTCACGGCCATGAACGTCTTTTTCTTATCCTTTATATAGGAAAGGATAAGAAGGCCGAAAGCCACAACGTACATTAGAACAGTAAACATTTCCAGCACCCCTTTTTCAATTTGAATAATAATATAATGCAATCACAATATGGCTGTAAGAATGAGAACCACCGACCTTTGCTTAACCCCAGCGTTGGGGCCGACCGTATTTGACAGCATGGAAGATAGTAACGATGAGCACACTTCCGCTGGAGTTGTTAAAGAGCCATGTGTAGCTATTCCCCAGTTTTTAGCAGATTCCGAGCAAACGTATGCCGCCGCAGGATGTGGTTTTGTGCGACCGTTTAATTAATTGCGCAGGACTTTCCGTGTCGCTGTTAATGGGAACGGGGTGAAATATGATTACAGAAACTTAGCAAACTTTATGCTTCTGTTTTTTCTAAAACTACTATGGCTTCAATCTCTACTAATGTGCCCGGCAAGAGCAATCCAGCTACCAGCACCGTCGTATAAGCGGGAGAATGTTTGGCGGTGAGACGACCAATCTCCTTGAGAATTGCTCCCCAGTTTTCCCTGTCGGTAACGTACGTTCTCATTTTCACAATATTCTGGGCACCTGCCCCTATTTCATCCAGAATGGCCTTAATGTTCTCGACGGCCTGCCTTGCCTGGGCAATAGGGTCATCCTTGCCGACAAGTTTTCCGTCACGATCCAGACCTACCTGACCGGAAATATAGACCGTGTTGCCCACCTGAATAGCTTGGGAATAGCCTCTCGTAACATGACTACTTGCGGGATTAATGGAACGTTTATTGGTCAATTTAATTCACCCTTTTCTTGATTTATTAAAGCAACTGCCTTTACCTTAAATATTGTCATATTTTTATTTTGGCAGTTTACCTAAGACCTTCCACGCAAAACGATGACAATTATGTGGAGACGATGACTCTGCGAACATCAATAGATTCAATCCTTGACGTGATATCTACCTAACCGCTTTCATCTTGGCTAGAGTTGGAAATGCCATGTATTTCGAACGAGCGTACCGCAGACTTTCATTAAATGCCCATGACCTTCCTCATTACACGTCCCTTTAACCTCTTCAACGGTTTTAGGGACCTAATTATGAGACTCTCCATGTCGGTTGGATTTTTTGTTAGTAGCTCATACCCATTATCTGTGACTAATACGGTGTCGGAATGGCGAATACCACCTACTCCTTCTATGTATATACCAGGCTCAATGCTTATAAACATATTCTTCTCAAGGGTGTTTATACTACCCTCGGCTATCCATGGCCCTTCATGAGCACTCAGACCGAAGCCATGCCCTGTTCTATGAAGAAGGTTTTCACCGTATCCCTCTTTGGTTAAAAAATCTTTAACGCTCACATCAATTTCTCCGCAGTTCATACCAGGCCTTACCATTCTAAAGGCCAATTCCCTTGCTTTGTTCATAACTTCAAAGGCTTCCATTACCTGTTTAGTAGGTTTTTCAAGGAAAAATGTCCTTTCACATTCCGTAGAATATCCGTTAACCCTCATTAAAGTTAACGCTATATGCGGACCTTCTTTCAAACGATCATCCACAGACGGTACACTATGGGGCTGGGCACTCATAGGTGCCGGCCACGCTCCAGCCAGAATATTCGTATTTAATACGTCATATTCTATGTCCTTTATAATCTGCATTTGAACATTACGACCTTGAGAAAACAGCTCTAACTCAGAAACTCCAAAATAGGCGGCCTTAATAACGGATGCTAGTGCTATATCAGCATAGTAAGCCGACTGCCTAAGCATATTGACTTCATACTCAGATTTTATCAACCTGACTGTTTCTACAAATGGAAAGACTTTTACGTTATAAGGCGAGAGCTTAGCAGCAATTTCTTGAGTAAGTGTAGGTTCAACTCCTACGTTATTAAATCCCTTTAATAGACCTTGCAGTTTCTCGAACCACCCTGAACCGTTGGGTGCAGGATAATCCCAGTAGCTATGAACCTCACCCACGTTAGGCGCCTCTGTCATGTGTTCCCTTTCAAGTGCTGGAACAAGCAAAACTGAGGGTCCAGTATTTCTGAGAAGTATAAAAAAGGGGCGCTCTAATGGTTTGAATGTTACGCCTGTCAGATAATATATGCTCTCTTTTGAAGACACAATAAAACTATCTAAACTATTATCTGCAATCAGTTTTTGTACCTTCTTCATTCTTTGTACATACTCTTCCCTGCCGATTTGCACCTAGTATCCCATCCTTTCTTTGCTTTAAGTTAAGTTAAGTCTTTAAGTATAAAGCACCGTAAGCGCTTAATAAACCGGTGCATGGTCAACATGCTTTATCTATGAGAAACTATCTCCATAACACAAAGGAATGGAGGTATTCGAATGGACAAACAAGAACGTAAGGCGCTGGTGGCCGAATGTAGGACCAGCGGGATGACTGCAAAAGCGTGGTGTAAAGTTAAAGACATCAATTATCACAGCTATCTTTCTTGGGCCACGAAACTTAACAAAGAAGTTCAACTCGATCCCCCACAATGGGCACACGTTATGATGACAACGGAGCAACACCTCCCAGACGAAGTAAAACTGACTTGTGGTAAATGGACAGTTTCAGTTGAAACGGGGTTTAGTTCAAAACTGCTTGCTGATGTACTTTGTGTCATGGATGCTGTATGTTGAAGGACATCACGAGCTATGATGGGATTTATCTGGCCTGCGGAATCACGGACATGCGACGTTCTGTGGACGGATTAGCAATCATCGTGAAACAGAACTTTAAGATGGATCCCTTTGCGAACTATCTTTTCCTGTTCTGCAACCGAAACCGCAATCGACTGAAGGCTCTCAACTGGGATGGCAACGGCTTTGCACTTTACTACAAGAGACTCGATGGTGCAGGAGCCCGATTTAAATGGCCGAATTCACCATCCGATGTTCGGAATATTACTATCCGGCAAGTTCACATGCTCATGGACGGTCTGTCCATTGACCCACCCAAGGGGTTTGGCGAAGTAACAGCTAGGGATTTTTGTTGAAGAAAACGACATCATTTACGGGGTGAAAGACACAACCTTTGAAATGAAAAAAATAACTTCAAAAATGGCTACAAGACCTGGTATCACTGGAATTTTAAGCTTTTTTGTGTTAAAATATTACCATGAAAACAATGAATTTTACAGGCCTTGCGCCTGAAATAACTGAATATATTTCCAGAATCGAAACCCAGCTGAATGAGCAAGAGATGCAGTTACAAATACATTCTAAAACGGTGGAATCTCAGCAAGTGCGTATTGATCAACTCACGACGATGCTCCTTAATCTTCAAAAATCCATGTTTGGACCCTCCAGTGAAAAGAGTAAATATGTGCTAGGTGAAGAAGCGAATCAGCCCTCATTGTTCAACGAAGCAGAAGCTGAGTCAAACCGCCAAGCACCAGAGCCTACCAAAGTGGATGTTGCTGGTCATAGTCGGAAAGCCAAACGCACCCGTGAAGAACTGGCAGCCAATGTTCCAGTGGTGGAGGTTCTTTGCGAGTTGGATGAAGAAAAGTGTCGCTGCGAAATATGCCACGGAAAAATGCGGGTTCTTGGCAAGGAGGCTGTGCGGGAAGAATTAGAGATTATACCTGCAAAGGTAAGGGTTCTCCGATATATCCGCTTCAGCTATGTTTGCGAAGATTGCGAAAAGGAAACGGGAGATGCTACGATCATGAAAGCCCCCACTCCCGCACCCGTCATAAAACGGAGTCTTGCTTCAGCTTCGACGGTGGCCCATGTCATGTATCAGAAATATGTCAATGGCATGCCTTTGTACCGTCAGGAAAAGGACTGGGCCAATCAAGGAGTCATGCTTTCTAGAGCGACGTTGGCCAATTGGATTATACGGTCCGCTACGGATTGGCTAGAACCCCTATGGGTGCTTATGAAATCCCATCTATTGGAGCAGGCTGTGATTCACGCGGATGAAACTGCCATTCAGGTACTTAAAGAGGAGGGTAAGAAGCCATCCTCAGAGTCGCGAATGTGGTTGTACTGCTCTGGCAATACCGGAACAGCGCCCGTGGTGCTGTTTGAATATCAGCCTACGCGTTCAGGTGAACACGCTCGACGATTTTTAGAAGGGTTTCACGGCTGGCTGCAAACCGATGGCTACAGCGGATACAATAAAGTGTTGAACGTCACCCGTTGTGGTTGTTGGGCGCACCTCCGGCGTAAATATCAGGAGGCCATGCCAAAGAGTGGTCCTCTTCAGGAATCTACCGCCGCAGTGGGATTTGACTACTGCAACCAACTGTTTACTATCGACAGAGAGTTGGACCAGCTTAGCCCGGATAAACGCCAACTTCAGCGTCAGGAACGATCGAAACCCGTTCTTGAGGCTTACTACACATGGCTTGAAACCGTCAACGTTCTCCAAGGCTCCAAACTTGCGGAAGCCATCACCTATTCTGTCAACCAAAAAGCTTCATTGAGCGCGTTTCTCGAAGACGGACGGATTGAATTATCTAACAATCGAGCTGAGAATAAAATTCGCCCCTTTGTTATAGGAAGGAAGGGATGGTTATTTTCAGATACGACCAAAGGGGCCAAAGCCAGCGCCATCGTTTACAGTATTGTGGAAACAGCTAAGGCTAATAAAATCAACGTCTACATGTTCCTATTCTATATCTTCAGTAAACTGCCAGGAATTGACTTCAAGGCTAATCCATCACTACTTGAGGACTTTATGCCCTGGTCACAGAAACTGCCAGACTACTGTCGCAACAATCAATAATAGCTTGGATGGTTCGCCCCAGTATGATGAATTGTACTGGGGTTTTATTTTGTCAATGCACTGCTTCGTTAAGCGCTTACG
>NZ_JUEE01000007.1:0-6743 GCF_000802135.1 Desulfosporosinus sp. BICA1-9 | reverse complement strand
GCTCTCCGACTCCTCGCACCACGTCAACTTTCACTTCGGGGTTGCCTTATAGAAAGCCTTACTGAGTTGCTGTGCTTGTCTGACTGAAGTGAACACGCACAACGATCTCCACCTCGGCTAATTTATACACCGGCCCATGACGGTGTTCATCCTCAGATAATACGAGGTCTCCGTGGGTTGCTACGCCATCTTCCATACCATGCCGCCCACACACACCTTGGTTCGATGGGTGGACTGAAAGTGCCTTCGCCTCCATAGTGCAGGCTCGACCTTGCCCCATCTTTGGCCGACCGGTTCGCAATTCGGGTGGCCCCTTTTCACTACGGCCTGGTACTTCTCCTCAAGCCCTTCAGACTCCACTTCGCAATGGACGCCCTGCCCTCTGATGCAAGAGCATCAGCCCTTGAGGAATTACCCCCAAGTTTGGATATGGATCCCCCAGTCCGGGATCCAGTGGGACTTTAACCCACCTGATGAACGTGCTGCCACGCACGCACTATGAATGAATCCGAATCCCTAATGTTGCCATCGGCCTTCCTCTTTTTCGATTGTCCGGCCTTACCTGTCTTTACGACAAGAGCCATCAGGGTACCTCCCAAGTTCCTGACACCTCTCTCCATACATGCCACGTTCTCTGACCCCGACAGACCCTCCGAAACCTTGCCATTAGTCGGTTTCTTTGCTTGGACTTCCGTGACGTTAACCACGTCGTCATCTGCTCTTCGTCTGTTTCCAGACACACTATGACGGGGCTGAATATGCTTCAGGAGTTACGGTTCTCCCTGTGGCCTATATAGTTCTCTGTGTACGCTTCGCCTTAGTGTTTCCAGTTTCGACGCAACACTCGATATGGGTGGTTGGCTAGACCTTACCCAGCAAGGACTTTCACCTTGTAAGAAGTGCCAAGCTTCGCTTGGCGCACTAACGTTCTGAGCATTCACGATGCGTCCCAACCACATTCATATTGGCAAAATGTCGTGAATGCTCTGTTGTGAGATGCCCAGCTGCAACAGCTTTAGGATTATCCAAATATTGTTTAATCCTCATAGACGAAGTATTGGTTGAAAAGTATATGTACTTTATGCCCTCTCTCTTCCGTGGAGGAAGCATTGCTTTCGTGTTCGGAAACCCTTCACTATTCAATAGATCTAATAATTGAGACACTTACTTTGTCTATTGCGTTAAGAAGCAATTTCCTTTCTCTTGTCGATAATTAATATAGCGTAAATTGGGTTGTCTTTTGAAAAACCATTCAAATCTCCGGGGCATGTTGTTCGTTATCTTGGACGCTATACCCACAGAGTAGCGATCAGCAATTCTAGAATTCAAGCCTTTGACAGTCAGTCCGTGAGTTTTGAATGGCGAGATTATAAGGACGGTAATAAATCGAACGTAGTAATAAGGTTATGGTTACTTCACTTATTTACATAAAACGTCATAACACACTCCTGACTCATCTAGCTGTATCACTACGAAAAGAAACCATCAATATTACAGGTTTTGTGACTAAAACGTTATCGTTATACCTACAGCCAAATTTCTTTTAGGACAAACTTCGTCATCAGGAGTCAAATCCCTTCTATTGACTGTAATTTATTAACACTATTACTGTATTTTTGCTATTCATACAACTGTGTAATTTGTAACAAAATTTTAAAGGCTAGGGGTTCTACTTCCCTAGCCTTTAATTGTTTTCTTTTTCGAAAGAGCATTGATTGAAATCAATTACAACTATACAAAGGTTCCCACCAGTAGTTTGTATTCCTGTGTAAAGGCTACAAGGATCCCTTGATCGGGCAAATTTACATCCATCTCATTTCAATTCTTACCTCTGACACATCGAACAATAAACCGTTGTCCGCCCAGCGAGTCGAATGCGTTCTAACGTCTGCCCACAGACTTTGCAGGGTTCCCCACCCCGTCCGTACACTTGTAAGGCTTGTTCAAAGGATCCTTTATCCCCATTGGCATCCCGGTAATCCCGAAGGATGTGCCCTGGGCATCGATTCCTGCTTGAATCAAACAACAAATTAATACTAATCTTCAGCAAACTTTCAGTTTAGTTTCAGCCATGTTTCAGATTTGTATAGTAAAGTAGCTTAAGCCTAATAAATTTGCGGAGGTTTTAATTAATGAACATATCTTCAGTTTCTTCAACATCTAACAGTTCTTATACCTTAGGAAATGATAGTGATGTAAAACAACTTTTAAGTCGAATAAAACTACTTCAGAGCCAAATCGAAACTGAGACTCAAAGTAAAGATGATAAGAAAACAAAACAGGAAACAATTCAATTATTACAAGCTCAGATAGTACAAATTCAAGCCCAAATACAAGCAAAGAAGTCCAACCAAAGTAGTACTAGTACACAAGAAACAAAGACTGCGACTATTTCAAGCGATAACATACTTGATATTCAAGCTTAACTTCCAAGTTTGGCTGTGATCGATTTGTACGGAACTCCTTCCTCCAAATGAAGTCGAATAGCCTCAATTTGATTTCCATATGGTACCTTTTTTGTTGCTCGCCTATTTTTCAACTAAAATTCCCTCCCATGGTGATTGAAATATCATTCTAGCATGGGAGGGAATTTTAGTGTTTTTGTCTGGGATATAGGTCTCACTTCAAACTGTAATAATAGCAACACATTTTTCATATTTTTTCTCCTTGTTGATTTCTTAGTTACGGTAGAGAGGCCGGTTACCCGACATCCTTATGCAATTCCAATTATTTGAGCAACCAACCGCCTTTATAAACTTTCTACTTTTTTCCTAAATACTCCTCCAAAAATTAGTCTTATTTTTTGAACCATTTCTATTAATATAAAAATGGACAACGCTGAACAACCATGCAAAATTAGTTCACATATGAAAAGAACGATTTAATAAGCCTAAGTGGCAAAGGAAGCGATTAATAACCAAGTTATTGTGATTGACTACTGTACTAATGATTGGTACAATTTATGATGATACTACTTCAGTAGTTACATGGATAGAATCAACTATTTTGAATAGAAAGGAGCTTAAGCAATGGATCGAGACTTAAGCGAGATCCTTCAACGATTCGGGTTTACTCAATACGAATCCAAAGCGTATCAAGCTCTTGTAAGAAGTGGATCTTCCCATGCCTCCTCGGTTAGTAAAGTATCCGGTATTCCCAGAGCTAGAATTTATGATACCTTAGAATCTTTGGTTGAGCAGGGAATAGTGATGATTGAAGAAAATGCTGAAGGGTTAAAAACCTACACAGGTTTGCCAGTAAGCGTCTTTCTCGAAAAAATGCGAAATAGCTGGCTAACCGATTTCTCTCTTGCCGAAAAAGAGTTAAAAGCGATTGAGAACCAAGGAGAAAAGCAGGATACTTATATTTCTACTCTGCGAGGAAGAGATAACATTTTAGCATTTTGCCGCATTTTGATTCGCCGGGCACAAAATCAAGTAATCCTATCAATCTGGGATACGATGTACAATGAACTGCTGCCGGACCTACAGCAGGCAATACAAAACGGCCGCCGGGTACGCGGCATAACTTTTGAGGTTTTTCAGCCTCTTGAGGGTCTTTATAGTCATCGCCATAACGAATACATGTCCTCTTTACGTTCAGAAAATTGGTTTATTCTTTCGGTAGATAGTCGCGAACTACTATACGGCCATTCTGCTGAACGTGACAGTAATGCATTTTTTACTGATGATACTGTACATATTTATTTGCTTGAGGATTATGTTTGGCACGACGTATTAGTAAATCGTCTCATTAAAGAACAAGGAAAACAACTTGATAATTGGATTTTGCCTGAGATGGAGGCATTTTTCGATCGAAAAGTGTTGCCATCTAGCTTTTGAGAAACAACTAATATGAATGTTATCGTCGAATAACCATTAGGGGGAGAAGTTTGATGTCCGATAAACAGGTCCGTTTGCTCATGGTGCTGACCAGTATTCTTTGGTCCGGCGCATTTATAACCGGAAAATTCTCCGTACAAGAATTTCCACCGTTTGCCCTGACTTTCTTTCGCTTTTTATTCGCATTGCCGTTTATCTTTACAATTCTGTACCTTAAAGAGCCCAGAAACCTTTTCCCGCGCGGAAAACAATGGGCGGCACTTCTCCTGCTTGGATTCCTTGGCACCTTTTGTTATCACGCCCTATTTTTTACGTCCCTAAACTATACCACGGCGATCAATTCGTCGCTGATCGGAGCTATTAATCCCATGCTCACGACCCTTCTGGCAGCCATGTTCTTTGGCGAACGATTAACTACTTTAAGAGTATTTGGCATTTTTCTGTCTTTCATTGGTGTCTTTCTCTTCATTACAAATGGGGATTTGCAGGTAATTTCCCAATTTCAAATGAATTATGGTGATTTTCTGATGCTGATCGGAGTCTTTTGCATTGCGACCTATTCCCTTCTAAGCCGACGTTATATGAAGCAATATCAGCTAACGCCGTTCATGGTCACAGCTTATACATTCTTGATCTGTGTTGTTATTTCCGTTCCTTTCGTCTTGTGGGAAAATCCAGCCACATATCTATCTACAACGACAGCAAGAGGATGGCTCTCCATTTTATATATGAGCGTGTTTGCCTCAGTTTTGGGCTACCTTTTCCAGGCGATTGCCATTCAACGCATTGGTGCTCCTCGCACCGCGGTTTTTATAAATCTAGTCCCTATCTTTACAATTATCCAGTCTGTGACAATCTTAGGTGAATCGATCACTCTGATTAAATTAATGTGTGCCGCCATTGTCATTACTGGCGTTTATTTGGCGACGCGTCAGGAATCGAGAGCCATTTCTTTGAAAGTTCATGATAAGGTCGTTTGAATTGCTGTAAGTTAATAGAATAAGACCGAAATAGTTTATAACATGCCAAGATTTCGGTGAGGCTTTGGGTCGTGCTAGTGCTAGTACTACTACCTATAGCGGAAATACTCATTAATAATCCCCTTCTTCTCATAATATTTGTTATCACGGATCATGTACTACGTATATATCGACTGTAAAGCTTTGAAATGTCTTTGAAATTCTGAAATCCCATCAAAGTTATGTTAAAGAAGCTAGAACTTGTTTAAATATGTCTTGTGATTGGCCTGCAGGAGCAGTTTGATTGCCATCTGGTGCTCCGCTTTGACCTTTTGGTTTGTCTTTTGGTTGAGTCGTACCATCTGGACTCTTTCCGCTCGGATTTCCTTTCTGAGTATTAGTACTTAAAAAAGTCTTTTGTTTCTCTGTAAAAACTGCGTTGATTGCTTCGGCTTTTTGTTGAAGGAATTCTTGACTTGGATTTGCAGTATCCATTAATAGTTGCAGAATCGGTTTGATTTTATCTTTCTGATCGCTCGTCAGAACCATTTGCTGGTTTTCTTGGAGATGGCGCATACAATGCTGAATTATTATCGCTAAAAAAACCGTAGACTACTCCTTTCTTTGTTATTCCGCTTTCTTCTGTCCTCTCAAAATCCTAACGGAAAGATAAATCCCCGAAATAGTCAAGATAATCATGCTAATCGCTGAAATATCGATTACCCATTGGATATTCAGATTACCAAGCTTTCCGGCATGCAGTCCTTTAACGACTCCCATAAGGCTATTTCCTGCTTCTGGTTTTTTTGAACCTTCAGAGTTCGGGGCTGCCCTTTCAGATTGCCTTTCCCCCTGTAAACTAGAATTTTGTGTATTGGAAGTTTCTGTATTTTGACTTGTCGTGCTTTGATTTGCTATTGATGTGCTCTGATTAGCTGTTGTCATACCTTGACCTGCTATTGTCATACTTTGATTCCATGATGAAGTAAACTGAGAATTCTTTTCCATAACAGGTACTTTTGATTGCATTCCCATGAGTGAAGGATGCGCAAGCATTAATCCAGTAACAGCCTCCAAGAGAATTATTATTGAAGTGATTAATCCAATCCATAAGTGTAAATTGCGCAATTTACGAAACATTGGTGTTTTCCTCTACTTCTTCAAAATATTTAAGCAAAGACTAATAAGCGACTACCCGTAAAATTGATGACAAAGCTTACTCCCGTTGCCAGCAATTTGCTGACGAGAACTGACCAGACGAGATGATCATGAAAGTAAACCAATAATCCATACATCGATAACTTTATCCAATTGCTCCCATGGCCAGATTATTTCAAATATTCCGACTTGAAAAGGAGCAGGGCGTATTATAAATGTGTAGGCGGTTATGATACCGAAGTTACCTCCTCCACCTCCGCGAATGGCCCATAGCAGGTCGGGATTTTCGGTTTCGCTGACGTGTAAAATCTTACCATTGGCATCAACTATGGTGGCAGCCAGAATGTTGTCGGAAATCAGTCCGGCTGTTCGCTGGATAACCGTAATTCCGCCGCCAGTACTTATTCCGCCTATACCAACAGTGGAACTGTCTCCAAAAGGTGCCAGGACGCCTTCCTATTGTAATTGATTTATATTCTGTAATAATATACCCTTTGACTTCGCTATCCCATATTGAATTACTGTCATCTAAAACTCTGATGGTTGCTGTAATATCAAATGGCGCAATAGCTGAATAAATGATTTTGTTGTTCGTAATAGACAGTGGGCATATATCATAAAGGGCTTTTGATAAAAATATTTCGTCAATATTTTCCACTTCTTAAATCTCAGTAGTCTTAGAACTGCTGTGCCCTAACAGTTCCTGAATATACCTCAGGTTGAGTCCCTGCCTCAAAGAGATGGGGTATATCTGCCCCAGAAGGAGAAGGGCCTGGTAGTAGGT